>JAFAQO010000467.1 GCA_019246375.1 Mycobacterium sp.
CGACCCCGATCGGCTGGCCGCCGACGACATGCTCGCCGAAGCGGTGCTCGACGCGCTGGAAGAGAACGGCGTGCTGGTCTTTCCCGCGCTGCACCTGAATCCGGAAGCGCAGGTAAAGTTTTGCCGCAGACTCGGTGAGGTTGACCACTCTTCCGACGGCCATCATCCGGTGCCGGGAATCTATCCGATCACCCTGGACGTATCGAAGAATTCGTCGGCGGCTTACTTGCGGGCCACCTTCGACTGGCACATCGACGGCTGCACCCCGGTCGGCGATGAATGCCCGCAGAAGGCCACCGTGCTCTCGGCGGTGCACGTCGCCGAACGCGGCGGCGAGACCGAGTTCGCCAGCTCCTATGCGGCCTACGACGCATTGAGCGACGCTGAGAAGCAGCGTTACGCGTCACTGAAAGTTGTTCACTCGCTGGAAGCTTCACAGCGGCGCGTCACGCCTGATCCCACGCCCGAGCAATTGGCGCGGTGGCGGGCGCGCCGCACCCACGAACATCCGCTGGTGTGGACGCACCACAGCGGTCGAAAGTCGCTGGTGCTGGGCGCTTCGGCCGATTACGTGGTCGGTATGGACCACGACGAGGGACGCGCGCTGCTGGCCGAACTCCTCGACCGCGCTACCGCGCCCGACAAGGTCTACAGCCATCGCTGGTCGGTCGGCGACACGGTGATTTGGGACAACCGCGGCGTGCTGCACCGCGCGGCGCCCTACGACCCGGATTCGCCCCGCGAGATGCTGCGGACCACCGTGCTCGGCGACGAACCGATCCAATAGCGGCGGCAGCAGCAAAGCAAAGCTATGTGACTCTACTCCGCCCGTGCGGCAGGCGGGACGAGCATGCTGGAGTGATGACACCTTCTGAGGACCCGGGCCGATGGGATCCGCTCCGTCCAATCGAGATGCTGACGTCGCTGTGGTCGTCGGCTTCCACGCTTCCGCCGGTTTCCTCAGCCGCGGAAGCGGGCTACCGGACGCTGTTCACGACGCTGCGCCGACTGATCGTGGGCCGGCGGCTGTCTGTCCAGCTCAGCCAAGGAAGCATCGTCCTGACCGTTACGGAGTTCGACTCCAGCCTCGACATGCTCGGACTGTCGGTGGGCCAGCTCGGTGATGTCCGACTCGTCGCTACAGAGCTTCATTGGGAAAACGTCCAGTTCGATCGGGCGGTTGCCACCCTGCACAACGTCCACTTACGACCTGGCATGCCGCCTGTCTTGGTAGCCGCTCCAGTTGAACTGTCGCTGGAGTTGCCCGCCTCAATTCTCGACGAGATTTTCAGGTGGGCGATGCCGAGATTCATCGGAGAAGTTGGTGACGACGGAGTTGCACGGCTGCATTGGGCCCGCCGACCCGGCCTCGCAGCCCTGGAGGTCGATGCTCAGCCCGATGGGTCGACGCTGTGGTTGAAGCCGCGTGGGATTGCCCTGCTGCGACGCAGGTGGCCCCTACCGGCTCGAGCTCCCGCCTGGCCCGTGCGTCTGCCCAACCTGCCGCACGGACTTCAACTGACGGGCGTCACTTTTGGTGCCGGCCTGCTACACCTCTGCGGGACCGTGCCGGAGTGGCGCATGGACATACCGCGGGGGCGCGTGGAAGACATCATCAACCAATTGAGTTCGATGGGTGAAGCCCTGAATCTGACAAAGGCCAACCGGTGGTTGTGATCAGCCGAGCATGGACGGCACGACCGCGTCGATAAGATGCGGGCCGGGTTCGGCGAAGGCCGTGCGCAGCGCGTCGGCGAACTCTTCAGCGGTGGTGACGCGGCGAGCCGGAACCCCCATCCCTTCGGAAAGCTTGACGAAATTCATTGCCGGATGGGTTAAGTCGAGCAGTTGTTGCGCTTTGGGGCCCGCTGCGGACTCCGCGCCGACGCGGTGCAACTCGATCCGCAGGATGTCGTAGGCGCCGTTGTTATAGACGACGGTGGTGATGTCGAGGTTTTCCCGCGCCTGGGTCCACAGCCCCGAAATCGTGTACATCGCCGACCCGTCGGATTCCAGGCAAAGCACTGGGCGGTCGGGGGCTGCGATCGCGGCGCCCACAGCGGCCGGAATGCCGTAGCCGATCGCGCCGCCCGTGAGCGTCAGCCAGTCATGCGCCGGCGCCCCGGCGGTGGCCTGCGCCAGCGGCACACCCGAGGTGTTCGACTCGTCGACGACGATCGCCCCTTCCGGCGTGAGCGCACCGATCACGTCGGCCGCCGCCGCGGCGGACAGGGCGCCGGTCGGTAACAGCGGACGCGTCAGCGCCGCGAGCGGCGCATTGGTCTCGGGCGCCACCGCGTC
>JAFAQO010000473.1 GCA_019246375.1 Mycobacterium sp.
CGCCGACCTGTAGTTCGGCCGACACCGGGCTGCAGGCCGACACGGTGGTCCGCCGGCCGCAGTAGTCGAGGGAACAGCAGCGCCTAGGCTGGCGTTCGTAGCCGTTGAAGTCGTTTCAAAATTGTCCGGCTTGGAGTATTTCGAAAGGTATGTATGACCGCATCCAGCCCTGTGCACGACGTGATCATCATCGGTTCCGGTCCCGCTGGGTACACGGCGGCCATCTACGCCGCACGCGCGCAGCTGTCGCCGGTGGTGTTTGAGGGCACCTCATTCGGAGGGGCGCTGATGACGACGACCGAGGTGGAGAACTATCCCGGCTTCCGCGACGGCATCACCGGCCCTGAGTTGATGGACCAAATGCGTGAGCAGGCTCTGCGGTTTGGTGCTGACCTGCGCATGGAAGACGTTGAGTCGGTATCGCTGGACGGCCCGGTCAAGTCGGTTGTCACCGCCGACGGGCAAACTTACCAAGCCCGCGCCGTCATCCTCGCGATGGGCGCAGCGGCCCGCTATTTGCACGTGCCCGGAGAGCAGGCGTTGCTGGGTCGGGGCGTAAGTTCGTGCGCCACCTGCGACGGCTTCTTTTTCCGAGACCAGGACATCGCCGTCATCGGCGGTGGCGACTCGGCGATGGAAGAGGCCACGTTTTTGACCCGGTTCGCCCGCAGCGTGACGATCGTGCATCGCCGCGACGAGTTCCGCGCGTCCAAGATCATGCTGAACCGGGCCCGCAGCAATGAGAAAATCCGCTTCCTCACCAACCACGTCGTGCTCGCGGTGGAAGGCGACACCACAGTGACCGGGCTGCGGCTGCGTAATACCCTCACCGGCGCGAAATCCACGCTGGCCGTCACCGGTGTATTCGTCGCAATCGGCCATGACCCGCGCTCCGACCTTCTGCGCGGCGTCCTTGATCTCGACGAGGACGGCTACGTGCTCGTGCGGCAACCCACTACGAGCACCTCGGTGGAGGGCGTGTTCGCCGCCGGCGACTTGGTGGACCGCAGCTACCGGCAAGCAATCACCGCCGCCGGCACCGGTTGCGCGGCGGCCATCGATGCCGAGCGTTGGTTGGCCGAGCGCAAAGATTCCAGCGAAACCGAATTAACCGATGCCACCGGAGCAGCCGACAGCACGGGCACCGATTTGATTGGAGCACCCAGATGACCAGCGCTCAGAACACCAGCGGCCCAGTTGAAGTGTCTGACGCCTCCTTTGCCCAGGACGTACTTTCCAGCAATACTCCTGTGTTGGTTGATTTTTGGGCGACGTGGTGTGGGCCCTGCCGGATGGTGGCGCCGGTGCTCGAGGAAATCGCGAGTGAAAACTCAGGACAGCTAACCGTCGCCAAGCTCGACGTGGATGCCAACCCGGAGACGGCTCGTGATTTCCAGGTCGTCTCAATTCCAACACTGATCCTGTTCAAGGACGGTCAGCCGGTCAAGCGGATCGTCGGCGCCAAAGGGAAGGCCGCGTTACTGCGGGAGCTTTCCGACGTCATCTAGTGAGATATCGGCGTGGTTAGCCTGGCGTTTTCATGAAAATGCCAGGCGTCTGCGACAATACCGCCTAGCCGGTCAACCAATCGGCAGCTCTGTTCACACTGGCTCACGGAGGCCCCGGGATGTCGAGTCCGTGCCGCGGAACCGGCGACGAGCTGCGCTGTGGTGACCGCACCGCCGCCGTCACTGAGATCCGCGCCACGCTGACCGCGCTGGGGCTGCTGGAGAGTGTTGACGACGACCTGACAACCGGACAACACGTGGCGCTAGACCTGTTCGACGTCGAGCTTGATCAAGCGGTACGGGCGTTTCAACAGAATCGCGGCCTGTTGGTGGATGGCATTGTTGGCGAAGCCACCTACCGGGCTTTGAAGGAGGCGTCTTACCGGCTTGGCGCCCGGACGCTGAATCACCAATTCGGCGCACCCATGTACGGCGACGACGTCGCCACCTTGCAGGCCAGGCTCCAAGACCTCGGTTTCTATACCGGCCTGGTCGACGGCTACTTCGGGTTGCAGACGCACAACGCGTTGATGTCCTATCAACGCGAATACGGCCTTTACGCCGACGGTATCTGCGGTCCAGACACGTTGCGCTCCTTGTACTTTCTCAGTGCACGAGTTAGCGGCGGCTCTCCGCATGCCCTCCGCGAGGAAGAGCTCGTCCGCCGATCCGGGCCGAAACTGTCGGGCAAGCGGATCATTATCGATCCCGGTCGGGGCGGTGCGGACCACGGTCTGATCACCCACGGCGCAGCCGGGCCGATCAGCGAAGCAGATATTTTGTGGGACTTGGCAAGTCGCCTCGAAGGCCGCATGACTGCCATCGGCATGGAGACGTTCTTGTCGCGCCCGACCAACCGCAGCCCGTCGGACGCCGAGCGAGCCGCGACGGCCAACGCCGTCGGCGCGGACCTGATGATCTGCCTGCGCTGCGCGACCCAGGCCAGCCCGTCGGCCAACGGCGTGGCCTCGTTCCACTTCGGCAACTCGCATGGTTCGGTCTCCACCATCGGCCGCATGCTTGCTGACTTCATCCAACGAGAAGTGGTGGCGCGCACCGGGTTACGCGATTGCCGTACCCACGGGCGGACGTGGGATCTGCTTCGGCTGACACGCATGCCGACGGTTCAGGTCGACGTTGGTTACATCACCAACCCCCGCGATCGGACAACGCTGGTCACCACGCAGAGCCGCGATGCCATCGCAGAAGGGCTCCTGGCGGCCGTCAAACGGCTCTATCTACTCGGCAAAAACGACCGTCCCACTGGCACTTTCACCTTCGCCGAACTGCTTGCCCACGAGCTGGCGGTGGAACAGGCCAGCCGGTTCAGCGGCTCGTAGCCGAGGAGCCCGCCGCCACCGGCTGCTGCAGCCGTGCGTTTTCCAGCAGCCGCTCCAGGGCTCCCTCGACCTCGGCCTTCCAGCCCAGGCCTTTGTCCAGTTCAAGCCGGAGCCGCGGAAAGTACCGATGCGGCGCCACCACCACAAAACCCACATCTTGCAGAAAGTCCGCGGCAATGATGCAGTGGTCTATTGAACAGTCGCCGAGTGAGTCCAGTACCGGGTGCAGATCGGGCGCGACTGCCGGCTCCTCCAGCAACTCGGCGATCGCATCCGTGCGACCAAATGCCTCCAGCGCCCGCACTCCCCGACGGACAAGTTCGTCGACGACCCGATTGATCAGGCTATAGGGCAGGTCGTCGCTGGCGCGGGCGGGCTCGATACCCATCGATGTCAGCAGCACCGCATCTGCGGACACCGGCGCCGTCGGAAACCGATGTGCTCGGGGTACCGCGCGCGGCGGCGCATACAACACATAGCCCAGGCAGGGTGGTTCGGACTCGCCACACTCGGCGGGAGCAGCAGTCGCCAGCTGGCCGCACGAGCCCCACTCCAGCATCACCATTGACAGCCAGGCTTCCTTCTCGAATTCTGGATCGGCGAGACGGTCATCCTTGCCAAGTGTTGCGGGATCGACCTCCCAGAAGACGCAGCGACGCGCATGCTTCGGAAGCTGCTCGAAGGCTTCGAGCCGCAGCGGCATAATTCGAGCAGGCACTAGACTCCTGGGCCTCCGTGTGGTGCTAGAGCCAATTGCCTAGTTCCTCCGCGGGCCGTTGCGGCCCGCATCGTCGCCAGGCGAAGCCACTTGCCCAGCTCCGCCTCAGGCCGTTACAGCCCGTGTCGTCGCACGACTGTGCCAATTCCCCGGCTTCCGCATCGTTACCGCGCTGATTTACGCACCAGCAACCCTTCTAGGATAAAAGAGTTGATCGCGGCAGGCCAGTGCGGCGACCGATGTCCCATCACAGCGACTCGGCGAGTGAAAGATTCTGCCGGGCAATATTTCTCGTTGACTGGACAGATGCAATCAGCGGTGTCGCCTCAGTGTCACAGTGACGTAATTACACGGGTATCGGATCAGGCCTCCGCCACGTTCATCAACCCGACGATGCGCTGCAGATCGTCAACCGAGCCGAACTCGACAACAAGCTTGCCCTTGCGTTTGCCTGCGTTGACCGTGACGCGGGTATCGAATGCGCTCGACAACCGCTCAGCAACGTCCTGCAGGCCCGGCATCTGGATCGGCTTACGCCTTGGCGGTGCGGGCGTGGTCACCTCGCCACGGTTGGCCAAGGTGACGGCTTCCTCAGTAGCTCGCACGGACAGGCCCTCCGCAACAATCCTGGCGGCCAGCTCTTCCTGGGCCTCCGGTCCGGCCTCCAAGGACAGCAGCGCGCGGGCATGGCCTGCCGACAGCACGCCCGCCGCCACCCGGCGCTGCACCGCGATCGGCAGCCGAAGCAGCCTAATCATGTTCGTGATGAGCGGGCGGGATCGGCCGATGCGCGCCGCTAATTCATCGTGGGTGACACCAAACTCGTCTAGCAGCTGCTGGTAGGCCGCCGCCTCCTCCAACGGGTTGAGCTGGACGCGATGGATATTCTCCAATAAGGCGTCGCGGAGCAGGTGGTCATCACCGGTTTTCCGCACGATCGCAGGGATGGCGGTCATGCCCGCCTCCTGAGCGGCGCGCCACCGCCGCTCCCCCATCACGAGCTGGTAACGATTCCCGTTTGTGGCTCCGTCCAGCGGCGTCACCACGATCGGCTGCATGAGGCCGAATTCGCGAATGGAGTGCACGAGTTCGGCCAGTGCCTCGTCGTCGAAGACCTGCCGTGGTTGGCGAGGGTTCCGCTCGATGAGGGCCGGATCGATCTCGCGGTAGACCGCCCCTATTACGCTCGCATCCGTCAGCGT
>JAFAQO010000342.1 GCA_019246375.1 Mycobacterium sp.
TTATAGCCCGGCTGGTCGAATTGGCCTATACCCGGGTGGACATGGTCGGCCGGCGCGGCGAATTTGCAGTCCGCGGCGGGATTCTCGACGTCTTTACCCCAACGGCCGAGCATCCGATTCGCATTGAATTCTGGGGCGACGAGGTCAGCGAGATGCGCATGTTCTCGGTCGCTGACCAGCGATCCATCCCCGAGATCGGGGTCGAGACGCTCGTCGCAGTCGCGTGCCGCGAGCTGCTGCTCACAGACGATGTGCGAGCGAGGGCTGCGCAGCTGGCCGGGCAACGCCTCGTGGCGGAGCCCACGATCACCGGCAGCGTAACCGACATGCTGGCCAAGCTGGCTGAGGGCATCCCGGTCGACGGGATGGAGGCGCTGCTGCCGGTATTGCGTCCCGGCGGCCATTCGCTGCTGACCGACCAGCTCGCCGAGGGCACACCGGTGTTGCTGTGTGACCCGGAAAAGGTCCGCACCCGATCCGCCGACCTGATCAAGACCGGCCGTGAATTCCTGGAAGCGTCGTGGTCAGTGGCAGCCCTCGGCGGCGACGCGCCCGTTGACGCCGAGCAGCTTGGCGGCTCAGGTTTCATCGAACTCAGCGAAGCGTGCGCCGCGGCCCGGCGGTCGGGTCATCCGTGGTGGGCGTTGAGCCAGCTGTCCGACGAGTCAGCGGTCGAACTGGACATCCGGAGTGCGCCATCGGCCCGTGGCCATCAGCGTGACATCGACAGCATCTTCGCGATGCTGCGCGCCCACGTCAGCACCGGCGGCTGCGCCGTCGTCGTCACACCCGGCACCGGAACCGCGCACCGCGTCGTCGAGCGGCTGGCCGAATCCGACACCCCGGCAGAAATGTTGGAGTCCGGCGCGGCACCGAAGCCTGGCGTCGTCGGCGTGCTTCAGGGTCCGCTGCGCGACGGGTTCGTCATACCGAGCGGTGCCCCCAACCTCGTCGTGATCTCCGAGGCCGACCTGACCGGTAACCGGGTGACCACCACGGACGGCAAACGGCTGGCGGCCAAGCGGCGCAACGTCGTCGATCCGCTGGCGCTGACCGCCGGTGATCTGGTCGTGCACGATCAGCACGGGATCGGCCGGTTCGTGGAAATGACCGAACGCACCGTCGGTGGAGCCCGCCGCGAATACTGCGTGCTCGAATATGCCTCCAGTAAGCGGGGACAGCAGGCTGACAAGCTCTACGTGCCGATGGACTCCCTCGATCAGCTGTCGCGCTATGTCGGCGGGCAGGCGCCGGCGCTGAGCCGGCTCGGCGGCAGTGACTGGGCCAACACCAAAACGAAGGCCCGCCGAGCGGTACGCGAGATCGCCGGCGAGCTGGTGTCGTTGTACGCCAAGCGGCAGGCTGCACCTGGCTATGCGTTCGGGCCGGACACGCCCTGGCAGGCCGAGATGGAAGACGCGTTCGGCTTCACCGAAACCGCCGACCAGCTCACCGCGATCGCCGAGGTCAAGGCCGATATGGAAAAGCCGGTACCGATGGACCGCGTCATATGCGGCGACGTCGGCTATGGCAAGACCGAGATTGCCGTAAGGGCGGCGTTCAAGGCAGTCCAGGACGGCAAGCAGGTCGCCGTGCTGGTTCCTACCACGCTGTTGGCCGACCAGCACCTGCAAACGTTCGCGGAGCGAATGGCCAGTTTCCCGGTGACCATCAAAGGTTTGTCACGGTTCACCGACCCCGCCGAGTCGCGCGCGGTGGTCGAGGGCTTGGCCGACGGCAGCGTCGATATCGTCATCGGCACGCACCGGCTGCTGCAGACCGGGGTGCGGTGGAAGGACCTCGGGCTGGTCGTCGTCGACGAGGAACAGCGGTTCGGCGTCGAACACAAGGAACACATCAAATCGCTGCGCATTCACGTCGACGTGCTGACGATGAGCGCTACCCCGATCCCGCGCACGCTGGAGATGAGCCTGGCCGGGATCCGGGAGATGTCGACGATCCTGACGCCGCCAGAGGAGCGCTACCCTGTGCTGACCTACGTCGGGCTGCACGACGACAAGCAGATCGCCGCGGCGCTGCGCCGTGAGCTGCTGCGCGACGGGCAGGCCTTCTACGTGCATAACCGGGTCAGCTCCATCGACCAGGCCGCCGCCCGGGTGCGAGAACTGGTGCCCGAGGCCAAGGTCGTGGTCGCGCACGGGCAAATGCACGAGGACCTGCTGGAAACCACCGTTGAGGGGTTCTGGAACCGCGAATACGACATCCTGGTGTGCACTACGATCGTCGAGACCGGCCTGGATATCTCCAACGCCAACACGCTTATCGTCGAGCGCGCCGACACCTTCGGCCTGGCGCAGCTGCACCAACTACGCGGTCGGGTCGGCCGCAGCCGCGAACGCGGTTATGCCTATTTCCTGTATCCGCCGCACGCCCCGCTAACCGAAACCGCCTATGACAGGTTGGCCACGATTGCGCAGAACAACGAGTTGGGTGCCGGCATGGCGGTGGCGATGAAAGACCTGGAGATCCGCGGCGCCGGCAATGTGCTGGGAGTCGAACAATCCGGGCACGTCGCAGGCGTGGGGTTCGACCTTTATGTGCGGCTGGTCGGCGAAGCCGTCGAAGCGTATCGGGCGGCCGCTGACGGGAAAACCGTCACCAGCGCCGAACCTAAAGACGTGCGGATCGACCTGCCGGTCGATGCACACCTGCCGCCGGATTACATCGCCAGCGACCGGCTGCGCCTGGAGGGCTACCGGCGGCTGGCGGCGGCGGCCGACGGGCCGGCTATCAATGCCGTGGTCGAGGAGCTCATCGACCGCTACGGCGCGCTGCCCGAACCGGCCCAGCGGCTGGTGGCGGTGGCGCGACTGCGGTTGCAGTGTCGCGACGCGGGCATTACCGACGTGACGGCAGTCTCCGCGGCGACAGTGCGATTATCGCCGCTGACCCTGCCGGATTCCGCCCAAGTGCGGCTGGCGCGGATGTACCCCGGCGCGCATTACCGCGCGACCACGGCCACCGTGCAAGTCCCGATTCCGCGAGCGGGCAACGGAGTGGGCGCGCCGCGAATCCGTGATCTCGAATTGGTCGGAATGGTCGCCGACTTGGTGTCGGCGCTTAATGGAACACCACGAAACGATATTGGTATAACGAATGCCGTACCCACCCGATGACGATGCGAGGAGCGACAAGTGCGATGACTTGCGCCGACGACGATGATGCCGGCGTAGCCGGGATCGAGGAGTGGCGCTCATGACTGTCGTCTTGGTCGATCCCCGCCGCCCGTCGCTGGTACCGGTGGAAGCCATCGAACTGCTGCGCGGCGAAGTGCAATACACCGAAGAAATGCCGGTCGTGGTGCCTTGGTCGCTGCCCGCGGCGCGTCCGGCGCATTCGAAAGGCGATGCGCCGGTGCTGTTGTCGTCTGATGCCAACCATCCCGCGGTCACCGCACGATTAGCCGCCGGCGACAGGCTGATCTCGGCACCAGACTCCCAGCGTGGCGAACGACTGGTGGACGCCGTCGCGATGATGGACAAACTACGGACAGCCGGACCCTGGGAAAGTGAGCAAACTCACGACTCGCTGCGCCG
>JAFAQO010000442.1 GCA_019246375.1 Mycobacterium sp.
TGAAGACGTCGCGGTGGTTGAGGGACACGGCACCGCGACCCAGATCGGCGACCGCACCGAACTGCATTCGCTGGCAGCGACTTACGGCGACACCGAACCCGGTGGTGGCGCGCTGCTGGGATCGGTGAAGTCGAATGTGGGTCACTCGCAGGCTGCCGCCGGGGGACTCGGCCTGGCGAAGGTTCTGGTTTCCGCCAATCATGGCGCCGTCCCGCCCACATTGCACACGGCTGAGGCGAGTCACGAGATCGACTGGAATGGCCAAGGTCTGCGGTTGGCGCGAGGGCTGACGCCGTGGCCGGCGGTCGACGGACAGCGGATCGCCGCGGTCTCCGCATTCGGCATCAGCGGCACCAATGCACACGTGATCGTATCTGTTCCCGAGGTCGCCTGATGCCCGCTCCCACATTGCCCGACAGCCGTACTGCGGTTCTGCTCAGCGCGCACGATGAAGAGTTGATCGGCCGGGACGCCGCCGCGATCTCCAAGTACATCGAACGCATCGTCGGGCTCGCAGATCCGACCGGCGCGGTAGCGGCCACGCTGCTGCGGCTTCGGCCAATACGCCGCCACCGCGCAGTGGTACGGGCTGCTGATCGTCGTGAACTCACCGCCGCACTGCAGTCCCTGGCAAGTGGCCGGCACCATCCGCTGGTGTGCAGGTCGTCGGAGAGTGCCGCTCCGCGTACCGCATTCGTGTTTCCCGGGCAGGGCAATCAATGGCCATCGATGGGTGCCGAGGCTTACCACCGTCTTTCGGCTTACCGGGCCGAGGCTGATCGGTGCGCGAAAGCGTTCGCCGCGGCGGCACTACCTTCGCCGCTGCGCTATCTGCTCAGCAGCGCCCAACAGAAGTGGACACAGACCGAAATTCAGGGCGCACAGTTCATCCACGCCGTCAGCTTGGCGCAGGTCTGGCAATTTTGCGGAATCCTTCCCGACATTGCGGTGGGACACAGTCTGGGTGAGGTGGCGGCGGCCTATGTTGCGGGCACTATCACCCTGCCCGACTCGGTCGCCGTGGTCGCCGCCCGGGCAACCGCCGTTGAGCGATTGACGGGCAGCTACGGCATGGCGGTGGCGGGTATAGGCGTCGATGACGCTAAGCAGTTCATCGCCGAGACGCGCGGCTGGCTGGAAGTCTCGGCGGTCAACGCGCCATCGTCGACTGTCATATCGGGTGACCGCGACGCGGTAGCCGGCATCGTCCGGCTCATCGGCCAGCGCGGGATTTTCGCGCGCGAGCTCGCCGTCGACTACCCCGGCCACACCAGCGCGTTTGATCCCTTGCGCCGCACTTTCCAAGCGTTGCTGCCGGCGTCGACCTTTCGGGATGGCCCTGTAGAGTTCATCGGCTCAGCGTTCGGCACGGTCATCCGTCCCGGCACCCCTTTTAGGACTTACTGGTACGACAATCTGCGCAACACCGTCCGATTCGACGAGGCCGTGGCGGCGGCAGTGCAGCGCGGCGCCCGAGCATTCATCGAGTTGTCGGCGCATCCCTCGCTGACCCAGGTACTGGAAGACTTGGCCGGCGATGCCCTGATCCTATGCTCTGGGCACCGTAACGAATCCGCCGTTGACGACCTCTCCGCCAACATCGCCGCCGCTGCGGTGGCCAACCCGCAGTACCGGTGGGCCGACGTGGCCGCCGTCGGCGACCACCGGCCGCTGCCGGGATTCCCTAACGCCCCCATGCGCTCGATCCATCTCTGGGCCAAACGCGAGCCGTTGCCGCCGCTTCCGGGCACGGCCGTCACGGTCGCCGGGGAGCACTGGCAACGGGCCGATTCGGCACGGGCCGCGGAAACGGGAGCGTGCCGCGGCGTCGCCATCGTCGGGCCCGGCGTCACCAACACAAGGTTCACGCGGCGGCTGACCGAGGCGATCGCTGCCCATAGCGGTACCCGTTTGGCGGCGCCTGAGCAGGCACAGATCACCGTGGTGATCGCGCCGGCTCTTACGAGATCCGACACCCCAGTCGCCACAGACGATCTCATCAGCCGGCTCGGCGCGGGGCTGGGTGACTACACCGCGCTGGTCGGCCCGAAGTGTCGCAATGTCTGGCTGATCACCGCCGGCGGTGAGCATGTCCAATCCAGTGATCCCGTCGCGTCACCGGCGCAGGCGGCGCTGGCCGCGATGCACCGCAGCGTCGGCTTCGAGTTCGGAGATCAGAGCTTTGGCCACCTGGACCTGCCATCTTGGGAACTCGACGCTGAAGCCGCCCTCACATGCGTCGATGTCCTGCTCGGCCACTCCGGCGAGGTGGCACTGCGCGACAGCGGTTCTCGGCAACTACGTCGCTACGCCCGGGTTCTATGCGAGTGCGGCGAATCTACGCCCGAGCGCCCGCTGATCGCCGCTGAGCTGGACAACGTGGTGATCACCGGCGGCAACGGGACCATCGGCCTTCGCTACGCGAGGCATTGCGTCGAGCAAGGCGCTCGCAAGGTGATCCTGTTAAGCCGCAGAGCTGTCGACCGGACCCGGCTTGATCGGTTGGTCGATGGACATGCCGCGGATGTGCACGCACCGGCATGCGACATCACCGACGCCGAGGCGCTGGCCGCCGTGGCGGCCCAGTATGCCGATGACGGCGCGTCATTGCTGATCCACGCCGCGGGGACGGCAAGATTCGGTCCGCACAATCGGCTCACTGAAGCCGATTTGGCACAAGTGCTGGCCGCTAAAGTCACCGGGCTGGCGCGGATGGTCGAGTGCTGGCCGCTGCGGCATGGTGTGCGGCTCCTGCTGTGCTCATCTGTGTCCGGAGTATGGGGTGGCCGCGGGCATGCCGCCTATTCAGCGTCAAATCGCATGCTCGACGTGCTCGCCGACCAGCTGCGCAGTAGGGGACTGGATTGCACGGCGGTGCGGTGGGGGCTATGGCAGGATACCAAGATTGCCGCGCCGGATGAGATCGCCAGCGTCGAGCGGTCGGGCCTGGTTGCGATGGATCCTGATGCGGCGCTCAGTGCCAGCCTGCGCTACCACGCGGGTGATCCGCTGATCTTTGCCGCGGATTCTGACCGGCTGCGGGTGTGCCTCGAAAGCCAAGGCACATCAATGCATTTCGCTGCGGACGCAAAGGTACCCGAGCATGATGCGGTTAACGACGGCTGCGAGGAGAGATCAGTCGCCGCGCTGGTGCGCACCGAACTTGCGGCGACATTGGGCGTTGGCGGTCCCGCGTCGGTGGACCTGAGCGCGCCGCTGGTCGATCTGGGCGTGGACTCGATGCTCGCGCTGGATCTACGCACGCGCCTACGCCATGGCACCGGCCGCATTGTTGCACTGGGCAGATTGCTTGGCGGCATCACTGGCGCCGAGTTGATCGACGCCCTCGAAACGCCAGAAAGGTTGGAGTCCTCGCGTGACTGATACGACCGAAGCCAGGGTCGACGAGCAGCGCCTGGAGTTGTTACGCCGCAGACTCACCGAGCGTGGCCTGTCCCGCTCATCGGCGTCGGCGGTGGACGAAGCGGATACCGAACTGTCTGAAGGTCAGCGACGGATGTGGTTCGTTCACTCAATCGACCCCACCAAGGCGCTGCTCAATGTCTGCGTGTCCTACCGCATCACCGGAGTCGTCGACGTTGCACGGCTGCACCGGGCGTTGGACGCCGTCGCACTTCGTCATCCGGTACTGCGCACCACCTATCGCACCGATGACGACGGCGACCCGCATCGGGTCATTCATGATGCTCTGCGGCCCGGATGGGCCGAACACGACCTCTTCGGCTTGGCCGAGCCGGCGCGGCGGTTGCGGCTGGCAGTACTGGCGCAGAGGGAGTTTCGTCGTCCGTTCGACCTGACCAACGACTCGCCGCTGCGGGTCACCGCGGTCCGCCTGAGCGCCGACGAACTGATGCTGTTGCTCACCGCGCATCACATCGCGTGGGACGACCAATCGTGGACACCGTTCTTCACCGACCTGACCCGCGCCTACACCGACCCGGGCGGCGTCGACCGTACCCCGCTGAAGTCGATGACTGTGTCGGTCACCGACACCCTTGATGAGGACCTCGCCTACTGGCGATCTCTGATGGCGAATCTTCCCGAGCCGCTCGAACTTCCCGGCCGCAACGGTTCGGTCGTGCCAAGCACCTGGCGCTCGCAGCGCACGGTGCTGCCGCTGTCGGCAGCCACCGTCGACCGCACTACCGCGCTTGCCCGCAACAGCGGTGCGACCCCGTACATGGTGTTGCTGGCCGCGTTTTCCGCTCTGATGAACCGTTACACGCATTCCACCGACTTCCTGGTCGCCGCGCCGGTAGTAGACCGCAATGCCGGAACAGAGAACGTAATCGGCTACTACGGCAACACCGTGGTGATGCGGGCACAGCCGCAGCCCCAGCAGACATTCCGCGACCTACTGGCGCACACCCGCGACACCGCGGCAGGGGCGTTCGCTCACCGACGCGTCAACTTGGACTGGCTGGTGCGTGAGTCCAACCCGGATCGGCGACATGGCGCCGAGCGGATGACCCGGGTGAGTTTTGGGCTCCGCGAACCCGATGAAGGCGGCTTCTGCCCGCCCGGACTGGGGTGCCGGCGTGGCGAGCTGCGCAGCCAATTAAGCCAGCTGCCATTAAGTTTCATGGTCGAATTAACCCCCACCGGCGGCGCGCTGATCGAGGCTGAGTATCTGGTCGAGGTGCTGGACCCGCCGCTGGCCCGGCAGATGCTCGAGCATTACGCCGTGCTGCTCGACAGCGCGTTGGCCGATCCCGATACCGAGTTGTGGCGGCTGACGCTGCTTGGTGAGGCCGATGCGGCCTGGCGACGCCGGATTTCCGCCGGTGCGAGCTTCGTGACGCCCGCCGCTACACTGCCCGAGCTGGTCAGCGACCGCGCTGCCCGTTCACCGGATGCTGTCGCGGTGGTGTACGAGGGCCGCCACTACAGTTACCGGGAGATCAACGAAGAAGCCAATCGGGTGGCGCACTGGCTGATTCGCCAGGACATTGGCAGCGAGGACCGGGTCGCCGTGCTGCTCGACAAGTCACCCGAGCTGGTCATCACGGCGTTGGGCGTCCTTAAATCCGGCGCTGTCTACCTTCCTGTCGACCCGACCTATCCCGACGACCGGCTGGCCTTCATCCTCGATGACTCATGTCCCAAACTGGTTATGCGTGAGCCGATCACCGGTCTGGCGCAATATTCGGTGGCGAACCCGGCCCCAGAGGAGCTGGTGCGGCCACTGTGCCCGGACAATACCGCCTACCTGATCTACACCTCCGGCTCGACCGGGCTGCCCAAGGGTGTGCCGGTGCCACACGCCCCAGTGGCCGAGTACTTCCGCTGGTTCGGCGACGAATACGAGGTCGACGAAACCGACCGGCTGCTGCAGGTCGCGTCACCGAGCTTCGACGTGTCTATCGGCGAGATCTTCGGCACGCTGATCTGCGGCGCACGACTGGTGATTCCGCGACCAGACGGGTTGCGCGACATCGGTTACCTGACCGACCTGCTGCAGCGGGAAGGCATTACGTCCATGCACTTCGTGCCGTCGCTGCTGGGGCTGTTCCTGTCGCTGCCGGGTGTCAACCAGTGGCGGACACTGCGCCGGGTCCCGATCGGAGGGGAACCGCTGCCCGGTGAGGTTGCCGACAAGTTCCACGCCGCCTTCGACGCATCGCTACACAACTTCTACGGTCCCACCGAAACCGTCATCAACGCCACCAGCTACAAGGTGGAGGGCGCGCAGGGGACTCGGATCGTGCCGATCGGGCGGCCCAAGATCAATACCCAGGTGCATTTGCTCGACGACGCCCTGCAACCGGTGCCGGTCGGAGTCATCGGCGAAATCTATATTGGCGGAAGGCATATCGCACACGGCTATCACCGCCGGCCTGCCCGGACCGCGGAACGCTTTGTCGCCGATCCGTTCACCCCGGGCGGTCGGCTGTACCGCTCCGGGGACTTGGCGCGTCGCAATGCCGACGGCGATATCGAGTTTGTCGGCCGCGCCGACGAGCAGGTGAAGATCCGCGGCTTCCGCATAGAACTCGGGGAAGTCGCTGCGGCGATCTCGGTGGACCCGAGCGTCGGACAGGCCGTCGTCATCGCCGCCGACATGCCGCAACTGGGCAAGAGCCTGGTCGGCTACGTCACGCCGGCCGACGGCGGCGACCCGGAGACGGTCAACGTCGACCGTATCCGCACGCGGGTGGCAGCGGCGCTGCCGGATTACATGACGCCGGCGGCCTACGTCGTCCTCGA
>JAFAQO010000536.1 GCA_019246375.1 Mycobacterium sp.
GAGGCGGCATCGCAATTGCCGCCGGCCGACGTGACGATCTTCGACCTGGCGCCCGACGCCGTCGCTGGCATCCTCGGTGATCGGTTGCCGCCCCGGGTGGCCCGCGCCTACCGGCGGTTCCGACAGGGCCCGGGCGCGTTCAAAGTCGACTTCGCAGTGGACGGCGGCGTCCCATGGACCAACCGCCATGCACGTCGGGCAGGCACCGTGCACGCGGCCGGCACATTCGCCGAACTGGCCGCGACCGAACGCGACATCCACGCCGGACGCATGCCTGAGCGGCCCTTCGTCCTGGTTGGTCAGCAATATCTGGCTGATCCACAAAGATCCGTCGGCAGCGTCCATCCAGTGTGGACGTATGCGCATGTGCCCAACGGGTTTCCGGGAGACGCCACGGCGGCGATCATCAGCCAGATCGAGCGGTTCGCGCCGGGCTTCCGAGACCGCATCGTCGGACATGCCGTCCGGACGACCATGCAGTTTGCTGCCTATAACCCCAATTACGTGGGCGGCGACATCATGACCGGCGCAAAGGACATCCGACAGCTAACGTTTGGACCTCGCATCACGCTGTGGCCATACAAGATCGGGGTGCCCGGCATGTACATCTGCTCCGCGGCCACGCCACCCGGACCCGGCGCGCACGGCATGTGCGGCGCCAACGCGGCAACCTCCGCGCTCGCCTACCTGCAGCGCAGGCGCTGAGCCGAGCGGTTCAAGACGTCCGATACCTGTAGAAGCCCTCACCAGTCTTCACGCCGAGCCTGCCCGCATCGATGTAGGCCTGCAATAACTCCCGCACGTGCTTCGGCAGGTAGGGGAACTCTTCGGCGTAGTGATTCTCAATATCGAGCACAACGTCCAAGCCGACTTGATCCATCAACTGGAACGGCCCGGCCGGCACGCGCCAGTTGACCTTGAACATCCCGTCAACATCCTCCGGGCGCGCCACCCCTTCGGCGACCACGGCTAGCGACTCACGCTTGATGGCGGCCCAGACACGATTGAATATGAAGCCGGTGCACTCCCGGCGCGCCTCGAAGGGGTAGACGCCGAACTCAGGGAGGACGGTCAGCAGGGTATCGAGCAGACCGCGGTCCGTCTCACCGTCAGACATCAGATCGACCGCATTGAACTCAGGTGGCATGTAGAAGTGCATGTTGCACAAACGGCTCTTGTCCCGCACTTTTTCAGCCATCAGACGTGACGGGTACGACGAAGAGTTGGTCGCGAAGATAGTGTCCTTCGGCGCTGCTTGGTCGATCTGGCCCCACAGCGGAAGCTTGATGTCGAGCTTCTCGGGGACGGACTCGACGGCAAGCCAGGCGCCGTCCAACGCCTCGGCGAGGGACGCCGCGGCCGTCGCAACGCCCACTTCACCGGACCCTCGGTCCTTGATTACCTTCGGTAGCGTCTCCGCCACGTACTGCGTTGCGGAGTCACGTTGTTCGGCGCGACGGGCATAGATCCGCGCGGTTACCTGGCCGTCGACCACGCGCTGGTTTCAGGCGACGCCACCGGCGCGGTTGACCTGGTCGAGCAGGACGAGACAAACCTGCTCGAGCAATCGAAAATGACAACGTTGCTTGGAATCGTCAAGAAGTTACCGCCACGATTGGTTGTCTCGCGAGCACGGCTCCAACTCACCCTCGCGTGGGCGAACATTCTGCTGCAACGCGCGGCGCCCGCCGCCGCCGCGTTGAAGTCTTTCGAGGCAGCCCTGGATCGCGCAGACCTCGCCGACGCGATACGGGCGGATTTGCGCGTGGAAGCCGACGTGCTGCGCGGAGTCGGCGAGACCTTCGCCGACCGGGTGGACGCCATCGATCATCTGGTCGCCGAAGCATTGTCGCGGCCGGACAGCTTCCATCCCCGAGTCGGCGGCGTCGCTGGAAACCTCGCAGCATTCGCCGCGATCTACCGCTTCGAGTTCGACGCCGCGCACAAGGCTGCTCGAGTGGGCGGCGCCCTACCAGGAGATGATGGGTCCATTCGCCAGCGTCTACGCGCGTTGCTACGGAGGCATCGCCGCCAGGTATCAGCTCAACATCCCTGCCGCCCTGAAGAATTTCCGGGAAGGCTATGAGATGGGCGTGACGGTGGGACCGCACTCGCAGGCCGCACGGCTCGCCGGTGTGCTTCTCGGCGAACTGCTTTACGAGACCGGTGAGTTGGCCGAGGCTGCTCGGCTATTGGATGAAAGTTATCAGCTCGGCTCCGAGGGCGGCGCGGTCGACTACATGATCGCCAGATACGTGACCGGCGCGAGAATCAAGTCGGCGCAAGGGGATCACGCCTGCGCGGTTGATCGTCTCGCCGAGGGCATGAGGGTGGCCGAGCGGTTGCGGCTGCCGCGGCTCGTGGCCGCAATCAATAACGAACGGATCCGGCTGAGCATCGAGGTGGCGCCGGCGGTTGTCGCCCGGTTGCGTGCGACCCGCACAATTCCTCAGGTCGACGGAATCGCCACGATCACAGCAGAACTCGACGAGAACTCCGGGATTCGCCTGTTATCGACAAGTGATTCGGCTGACGATCGGGATCAGGCGTGCCGCCGCGCGCCCGATCTGCTCGCCGGAATCGATGGCGAGCGAAGACCCCTGGCGGCCTTGAGCGCGCAACTGCTGCTGGTCGAAACGCTCACGACAACAGGCAGGGTGGATGACGCCAATGTCGTCTTGCCGCGTGTCGTGGCCCGGTGCGAGGAACCCGGACTATCACGTTTACTCGTCGATGCCGGACTCGAGTAGCGGTGAGACGAAGACGTCGGCCCTTGTTAATCGTGCGTCTTCAATTCATACATTGAAACATCCCTTGCCGCGCTGGTCGCTGATCGTTGGTGTCGTCGATCGAGAACTTGCGGCACAACGCTGCTACCTCACGCCGCCAATACGGCGTCCAACACGGAATAGAAAAGACCAAGCCCGTCGTCGGAGGGACCGGTCAGCGGTTCGATGGCATGCTCGGGATGCGGCATCAATCCAACGACACGGCCGTTGGCCGAGCTGATTCCGGCGATATCGCGCAGCGAACCATTGGGGTTGCCAAGGTAGCGGAACACTACCCGCCCCTCGGCTTCCAGTTCGTCGAGCACTTTCTCGGGCGCGACGTAGCGGCCCTCGCCGGACTTCAGCGGCACCAACAGCTCCGCGCCCTGTTCGAAACGCGATGTCCACGCCGTCGCGTTCGACGCCACCTGCAGCCACACGTCGCGACAGACGAAGTGCAGGCCCGCATTGCGGGTCAATGCGCCGGGCAGCAGGCCGGCCTCACACAGCACCTGAAAACCGTTGCAAATTCCCAACACCGGCAGACCGCGCCCGGCAGCGGCGATCACTTCGCCCATCACCGGCGCGAACCGGGCGATCGCGCCGGCCCGCAGATAGTCGCCGTAGGAAAACCCGCCGGGCACCACCACCGCGTCGACACCCTTGAGATCGGCGTCGGCATGCCATAGGCCCACCGCCTCGGCACCGACGAATCGCGCCGCCCGAACAGCGTCGACGTCGTCGAGTGTCCCAGGAAAGGTGATGACGCCGATGCGGGCCGTCACTGCGCGTCCCGGATTACTGTCCAGTCCTCGATCACCGTGTTAGCCAACAGTGACTCCGCGATCTCGGCGAGTGCGGAATCATCCACACTGTCATCGACCTCGAGCTCGAACCTCTTGCCTTGTCGGACGTTTGAAACACCGGCGTGTCCAAGCCGGCCCAGCGCGCCGACAATCGCCTGACCCTGCGGGTCGAGAATTTCGGCCTTGGGCATCACATGCACTACCACCCGGGCCACGCGCGCTCCTCGCTGTCGAGACCTGATTGCTCGGCGCCAACTCTACCGGTGACTTATCGCCGGCTGCGTCACTGGCATGAGCTGATGTAGGTCGCACATAGCGGAGCCGTCATCGCGCCCAGGACTGTCACGTCCGACGTCACCGGCCATGGCGCGTGCGGCGGCGCCGTCGACACAGGGTGAGTTGCATCGTCACCAGGATTATCCGCATTGGTAGCCGCCCTGCGCGCACAATCGTAGGTATGCAACTGACGCATTTCGGCCATTCCTGTTTAC
>JAFAQO010000540.1 GCA_019246375.1 Mycobacterium sp.
TGGGTGGCGTCGATGCCCGAGTCGAGGACGGCCCACACCATGCCGGCCCCGGAGCAGCCGAACGTGCGTGCCGCGGCATCGGCATTGATGGTGGTCACCGAGCGGTCTAGGTGGGCGTGGATCACGAGATCCGGCAATATCCGGTAGATCAGCTGCAGCGCCCGCTCCGTGGATGCGGTGGTCGGGGGTTCACCGCCCTGGACCAAGCGAGTCATCTCGTCGGCGCTCAGCACGCATCGCATGTAGTGGCGAGCGACCGGCGTCGGTTCAGGTGGTGTGTCGGGTCCGGGGAAAACGTCGGCAAACAGCGCAAGGAAATCGCGGCGCACAGATGCTGGATCTGCGCCCCGGGCGACGCGAAGTTCGACCAGCACCAGGCGGCGGCCCTGTTCGTCGGCCAGCACCATCTCCGACGCGTTGGGGGGCAGGTTTGCGTCCTGCCCGAGGGCAAGCGGGCTGATTATCGACCGGCGGCGACGATCGGCCGGGGGCGGAACGACGGTCACGGCGCGCCCGAACAATACGTGGCGCCGACGGTGTTCATGAGCAAATTGTGCGCGCTCGGCGCCCGCGCAGGAACGAGTAGCGCACTACGCGATCTTTGGGCGGCAACCCGCAAGCGGGTTGCGGTCTTAACGCAGCGCGCCGCGACTTTCGTGCCCGACCGGAGAAAAACCGTCACTGTACGACTCGCTAACTGACGGCTGGGGCGACAAGTTTGTTGAAACAGGTGGCGGTCGGCGGCGGCGTGGCGGTCGCCTAGTTGGCCGATATCGGCGTACGCGGTGTCGTAGTGCAGCTGGCGGCGCTAACGCAGTTGTCCCACCGCGGTCTCAACCAAAGTGGAAGGGGCAGTTAAGTTTTCCGCAATTCGGCTTTGGCCTCGACGGCGGCCGTCCGTCGAAAGCACTGTAGCAATATGCTGCGCTACATAGCCAAATCGTTACACGAGGGAGAAGAGTGTCGAGGTGGGCGTGGTCTTCAACGCCGAGATCTCCGCCGCGATCGAGGAGAACCTGGCGCGCACCCCTTACGTGGATGCGCCGGCCGCGCGCGGTATCGCCACCGCCGGCCGCGCTCAGCTTAGCGGTTTCCCGCCGGGCCGGTTCGCAGGATCGCGGCTAGGTCTTCTCGTGACTTGGCTCCCACACGTTGACATGCGCGGTACACATGGCCCTCGACTGTGCGCACCGACATGACGAGCCGGTTGGCGATGTCTCGGTTGGACAAACCCGTAGCAACCAGTTCGATGACCTCCCGCTCACGACCGGTCAACGGAGCCCCCATCGGCATCCGCAAGGCGGGCGTGCATAACCCACCGCAGGCGTCGGCCAGTTCCCTCGCCAGTGCCGAGGCATACAGTGCCCGCTTGCGCTGCTGCGCCCGGCTAAAGGCGACAGCCGCTTGGGCGGCGACATCGGCGGCCGTGGCGCGATCGCCGATCCCTCGATAGTCTGCCGATGCCATGAGTAGCCCCTCGCCGTCACCAGCCTGCAGCGACTTTGCATGCAGCGCAACGGCACTGGCCAGCGGCAACGACAGCATGTCGGCGAGCTCACCCGTTCGCTCGGTTAAGGAGGTGTCGCCCCACTGAGCTGCCGCCTGGAGGCAGGCCAGCTCGTGGGTTAACTGCGCACGGTCACGCGCATGGTTGGCGGCCGCCCGCACGGTCGCGACAGCGTCGGTCAGCGAACCGCTGGCGGCAAGCGTCCAACCGGTCGCCAGGTCCAGAGCCGTCTGCATGAACAGGTAGTCCGGCGGGACAGACGCTCGCGCCTGCCTCAGCGCTTCGTTCGCTTCGGCCGCCTGCCCGAGCTTGGCATGCGCCTCGGCCAGCGCAAAGCAGCTTGCCGGTCGCAGACCTGTCGTGACACCGTGCATTTGGACTCCTGCGAGTGCTTCGTGCAAGAGCTTCACCGCGCTCGGAACCGCGCCGCGCATCAGTTCGGCGTGGCCCATCAGGAACGCGAGGTTCGCGTAGGCCAGCCCGGGAATGTCTTCCGCTGATTCGGCGATCTGTTTGGCAGATTGCACGCACTCGTCGATGCGGCCAGTCAACCGGCAGGCCCGGGCGTAGACGCTGCCGAACCAAAACCGCATGAATGACGCTTGAAACGATGTCATGGCACGCCGGAGCGCCGCGCTGGCTACGTCGCTGATGTCGTGGACTTCTCCCAGCGCGCCCATCGCCATGATCAATGCGAGTGATGCCATCATCGAGTGAAAGTCGGGCAACGCTCCCGAAGCCAGCGCAGCCCTAGCTTTTTCGGCCGCGGGTCCGCAGCGCGCCAGCACCGCGTCGACGCAGGCTTCGACCGCAATGCGCTCAGCCCGGTCCGCCGCCGATTCCCGGGTTGTTGCAAGTGCGTCGAGGATGGCCGACGCATCCCGGGGCCGGCCGAGCATCCAGATCAGATTGGCCGCTCGGACGGTGGACCAGTGCTGGCCGTCAGGGCGGCTTTGGTCACCCATCTCCCGCAGGACTGGCTCGGCTTCCTGGCCACGTCCGGCAAGCACCAGGTTCATCGCGCGCAGACCAGCAGCCTCGACCTCCCCGGCTTCGGCAGCGGCGGTGGCGAATCGGTCAGCCAACTCGAGATCGAGCAGTGTCATAGCGTATCGCGCCGAACGCAGAAAGAGGCCGGGCTCCGGGACAGGGCCGGATTCCAAGTCGGATTCCAAGGTGAGCAACGCTCGACGTACGGTCGCGTGCATGTCGGTGTCGACGTCTTTGGCCAGCCGTTGCGCCAGGCGACCACGGATGCGCGACAGATACAGTTCGCCCGCGGTTGCGCGGCGAAGCTCGCCGAATAGTGGGTGTGCGAGCCGGGCCATCAGCGTACTGCCAGTGCGCTCCACGGTGACCAAACGCATCTGTTCAGCGACCTCTAGATCGCGCCGGCGCACCAGGTCGGTCAGCACATCAACCGCG
The DNA here is from genome assembly GCA_019246375.1 of Mycobacterium sp. Classification (GTDB taxonomy): domain Bacteria; phylum Actinomycetota; class Actinomycetes; order Mycobacteriales; family Mycobacteriaceae; genus Mycobacterium. Next base: position 2,933 of record JAFAQO010000540.1, read on the forward strand.
AGCGGTTCGCACTGCGACAAGGTATCGACTACCAGCGCAAGGCCCGGCGTGAGGCGGCTCAGCTCCCGACCGACCATCTCGCCGATGCTGGGCGAGACTGCAACGTCTTCGTCCCATATCCATACCCCCGCCACCTGTCGGATCCGACCCGCCGCAACCTGGTCCCTCAGTAGTTGACGCACGAAGAGGGCGTTTCCGCCGGTCAACTTCCAGAACCGCCGGGCGCTGCGGGCATCCACTGACCCGCCCAGGGTGGTCTCGATCATGTGGCGGGTGGCTGCAGCCGACAACGGTTCGAGGTCTAGGCGGGCGAGGTCACCGTCCTTCCACAACGCAGTCACGGCATCGGGCTCGCCGCCGCCCGCACGCAACGTCACGACCATGCGCGCGCTGTGCGACTGGGCGAGCTGGTGCACCACATGAGCGGAAAGGCCATCGAGAAGGTGGGCATCGTCGACACCGATCAACACGCGTCCCCGACGTTGTTGCGCAATAAAAGAATCAACAAGCCGACGCACACTGGACAGCGGATCAGACATCACGTCGTTCAGTGACGCGGTGAATGCACCCAACGGAAGCCGGCGGGCGGATTCTGTGCCGACGATCCACTTTGTGCGCTCACCAGATGCTTGCGCGCGGGTCAACACTTCACGCGCAAGACGGGTTTTGCCTACACCCGGCGCTCCAACTATCACCACGCCCGAGAAATTGCCAGCACCGCCTAGCACGCGGCGAATAACCGCGAGTTCGTCGTCGCGTCCGGTCAGCGGATCGCCGCTGATCACGGGCCGACTATAACGCGCGCCAAAGATTAACGTTCGAATTCGTCAGTGATTTTCACCCGCGCGACCTTGCGCCTCGACACTGAATGCCGCACCCGAAGCATGCGGGCACTTAGTCGCGCGCTGTTCGGCGTCGACCTCGACGGGCGACCCGATGTGGTGGGACCGGCGCTTCGCCGGCGGTGAATGGGCAGCCGACCGCGCGTTGCATCCGATTCACCCGCCACGGTGGCTTCCGACCGCGCGGGCAGCGGCGAGTCCTTTCCAACCATTTCCCCTTTCACCGGCGATGCCGCCGCTTCGATTCGGGCACAGGTTCGCCAGCTAAAGCTTGCGTTCGCGGTGGTCTAATAGCGACGACTACTTGGGGATCTCCCAGGTGTGCACCGGCTCGTTGGCGTGCATGTGCTCGCAGTACCGCCGCAGCATCTCAGCCAATGCCGCGGGCCGGGCCATCCCGCTCTCCTGGAAGGCCCGCACGGCTGACGCTTGCCAAGCCGCACCGTTGCGACGAGTCTTGGCGCGGCCTTCGATCACACCGAGATATCGGTCACGCACCTCCAAGTCCACGCCCCAGGTCCGCAGGCCTTCGTCCGCCATCGGCAGCAACTGGCGGCGCACCAATTCGTCGATGCCCAACTCGCCCAGGCCCGGCCAATACAAGCGGGCGTCGATGCCCCGCCGAGCCGCCTCGAAGAAATTCTGTTGCGCCGCAGCGAAGCTCATCTTGGTCCACAGCGGGCGGTCCTCCTCAGAAAGCGTGCGCAACATCCCGAAATAGAACATCGAATTGGCCAGCATGTCGATGACGGTCGGCCCCGCGGGCAGCACCCGGTTCTCCACTCGCAGATGTGGCCGGCCGACCCCATCCACTTCCACGACGTCGTACACCGGCCGGTTCCACCGGTACACCGTGCCGTTGTGCAACCTCAGCTCTGAGAGCTGCGGAGTGCGTCCGGCGGCCAGTTCGGCGACCGGATCCTCGCCGGACACTTCGGGCAGCAACGACGGGAAGTATCGGACGTTCTCCTCGAACAGGTCGAAGATCGACGTGATCCAGCGCTCGCCGAACCATACTCGTGGCCGAACACCTTGCGCTTTCAGCTCATCGGGGCGGGTGTCGGTCGCCTGAGCGAATAGCTCGATGCGGGTTTCCGCCCACAGGTGATGCCCGAAGAAGTACGGCGAGTTCGCAGCCAGCGCCAGCTGCGGTCCGGCGATCACCTGCGCGGCATTCCAGTTGGCGGCGAAGTCGGCCGGAGATACCTGCAAGTGCAATTGCATGCTGGTACAGGCGGATTCGGGCGCGATCGATGGATAGTGAAGGCTGAGCGGTTCCGGTCCGCTGATGTCGATCTGGATGTCCTCGCCGCGGGCGGTGAAGATGGATTCGTTGAGGGCCGCATACCTCGTCGACTCGCTCATCCATTCGGCGGCAAGGTGTTCTGGCATCAGCGTGGGCAGGATGCCGATCATCACAATGTGCGCGCCGCCGGAATTGGCTTGGCGTTCGGCGGCGTTCAAACTGGACCGGACGTCAGCCTCGAGCTCCAGCCCGGTGCGTCCGGGAAGCTGGCGCGGTGGTACATTGAATTCGATATTGTAGGCGCCTAATTCGTTCTGGTAGGCCGGATCCGCGATGGCCGCCAGCACATGCTGATTCGACATAGCCGGCTGATAGTGCGCGTCGACGAGGTT
>JAFAQO010000635.1 GCA_019246375.1 Mycobacterium sp.
GGCGGGGGCGGCGGCGGGAGTTCGCTGGTCGGCGGTGGCGGTAGCGGTGCCGGCGGTGGCGTGGTGACGATGATCTCGTCCTGCGGCGGTGGCGTGGACGGGCCAGTGCCAGGGGTGGCGAGCTTGTTGGTATCGGTGCGAGCGACAAGCAGCGACACGGACACGACGAGCGCGATCGCAGCCACGATCGCGGCGATGCCGACGACCCAGGGCCAGCGCGGAGGGACAGCTTCTTCTTCGCGGTCGGTGTCGGCGTAGCTGTCGTAGTCGTAAAGGTCTAGATCGACCGGAACATAAGGGCCGCTGGTGAATTGCTCAGACTCCGGAGCCGAATAGGCCTGCGAGTGGAAATCGGTTTGGCTGGTCTGCTCGCTTTCGTCGGCCTCTTCGCCTTCGCCGTATTCGCTGCCAGGATCCAGTTCTTCGCCGGGCTCGGCGCCGGGTTCCAATTCCTTCGATTCCGATCCTGGTGGATTCGGCCCGCTCATCTTCGCCTATCCTGTTCAACCACATAACCAGCGCACTCGCCACCACGGCTGCATCGCCACACGCGCGCTCGGACGTTTTCCATTGTGCTTCGGCAACCCTACCCAACCGCGTGCAGCACGGCGGTTGTCGCGGGCTTGCCACGGATCAACTGATGCCCTGATTGTGACCTTGGAAAATTAACCCGGCCCGCGACTTATCAGTGCTTCTCGGGACCGATGTAGTACTCGAAGACGAGTCCGGCCGCGGAGCTGAGTACGAACACCACGCCGGCGGCAATCAACCACGGGAGCCACAGCGCGATCCCGACTGCGATGACCGAGCCGGACAGCGCGACGAGTATCGGCCACCAACTGTGCGGGCTGAAGAAGCCCAATTCTCCTGCACCGTCGCTGATCTCAGCACCCTCGTAGTCCTCGGGCCGGCTGTCGAGCCGGCGCGCCACAAAGCGGAAGAAGGTGGCCACGATCAATGCCATTCCACCGGTGAGCGCCAGCGCGGTGGTGCCCGCCCACTCCACACCTCCGGGGGCGAACAACGCGGTCAACACGCCATACAGCACCGCCACCACGACGAAAAAGGCGGCGATGAACTCAAATACCCTGGCTTCGATATGCATGGCTCGTCCTACTTGGTTGCTATCTGCGAGAGCTCGCCGCGGCGGGTGTCGAACGGGTGGGTGGTGATGGCCACCGGTGACTGGTTAATTGCCTGCAATGCCTCCGCGTTGCTTTTGCCCGCATTGCGTTGCTGGAGATAAACCTTGAAGTCGTTGGGCGCAACCACCCTAACCTCGAAATTCATCATCGAGTGATAGGTGCCGCACATCTCAGCGCAATGGCCGACGAACGCGCCGGTCTTCTTGATCTCCGCTATCTGGAAGACGTTCACCGAGTGGTTGGCCTGAGGGTCGGGGAAGACGTCACGCTTGTATAAAAATTCCGGCACCCAGAACGAGTGGACGACGTCGGACGATGCCAGCTGAAACTCGATGCGTTTACCGGTCGGCAACACCAGAACCGGAATTTCGCTGCTTGTTCCGACAGTCTCGACCTTGTCGAAGTTGAGGTAGGTGCGGTCCTCGGTGTTGAGTCCCCGGATCGGGCCGACGAGTTCCTCGCCGTGTTTGTCGGTGCCTTCCGGCTTAGAGACCATCGCCTGTTTGCGTGCCGGGTCGGCGCCGTCGTATTTGAGGGTGCCGTCTTTGAAGTCCACCTTCTGATAACCGAACTTCCAGCCCCACTGAAACGCCGTGACGTCGACGACGACCTCGGATCCGGGCTTGAGCTGCACCATCTTCTCCTGCACTACGACGGTGAAGTAGAAGAGCACCGAGATGATCAAAAACGGCGTCACGGTGAGTACCAGCTCCAGCGGCATGTTGTAGCCGAACTGGCGGGGCAGTTCCGTGTCGGTCTTACGCCTGCGGTGGAATGCAGAGGCCCAAAAGATCAGGCCCCACACGATGGCCCCGACCACCAGGGAGGCGATGACCGCCCCGATCCACAACTCCCGGTTGAGCTTGGCCTCGGGAGTGATGCCATCCGGCCAGCCCAACCCCAGCACCTTCGACCAGCTGCATCCGCTGAGGATGATCGCTGCCGTCCCCAGCACAGCGACCAGCGTCAGGAGCCGGCCCCGGCGATAGCGCCGAGACGAGCACTGCGAACGGCCTGGCCCGCGCGGTGTCACTGGTGGCGCCTCCTGTTGTCACAAGCTGTGCCGACTTAGCATTCCGGCGTGCCGGGGGAAGTTCGGCGGACTCGCTGCAGCAATCGAATACTACGCAGCGTAGACCAAGGGGTTGCCCGCGGGTACGCCGTGGTTCGGGTGTCCCGCCCATCGCGGCATCCATGAGCCCCCGCCGCTGTGCGGCATCCCATGAGCGCGGCCGCGGTGCGGCATACTGAGCGCGATGTGTGGACTGCTGGCCTTTGTGGGCGCCGCGGCCCACAGCGCCGTCGGCGCCGCCGGCGCCGTGGCCGATGCGTCGCACCTGATGCGCCACCGCGGCCCGGATGAGCCGGGTACCTGGTCCGACGAGGCCGTCGTTTTCGGGTTCAACCGGCTGTCCATCATCGACATCGCGCATTCCCATCAGCCGCTGCGATGGGGACCGCCGGAGACGCCCGACCGGTATGTGCTGGTGTTCAACGGCGAAATCTACAACTACGTCGAGTTGCGCAAGGAGCTCGCCGCCGTCCACGGCGCTGTGTTCAGCACCGACGGCGACGGCGAATCGATCATCGCCGCCTACCACTACTGGGGCACTGACGCGTTGCCGCGGCTGCGGGGCATGTTCGCATTCGCGTTGTGGGACACCGTCACCGCCGAATTGCTGTGTGCCCGTGATCCGTTCGGGATCAAGCCGCTGTTCATAGCGACCGGCGCCGCGGGCACGGCGGTGGCCAGCGAGAAAAAGTGCCTGCTGGAACTGGCCGACCTGGTGGGCTACGACTTGCAGATCGACCACCGGGCTGTGCAGCACTACACCGTCCTGCAGTACGTACCGGAACCGGAGACGCTGCACTCCAGCGTGCGCCGGCTCGAATCGGGCTGCTACGCCCGGATCCGTCCGGGAGGTGGCGAGCCGGTTATCGTCCGCTACTTTGCGCCCCGGTTCACCGCAGTGCCGATCACCCACGACACCGAGCAGGCCCGCTACGACGAGATCACGGCGGTTCTGGAGGATTCGGTCGCCAAGCACATGCGCGCCGACGTGACCGTCGGCGCGTTTCTGTCCGGGGGTATCGATTCCACCGCGATCGCGGCGCTGGCTATCCGGCACAATCCCCGGCTGATCACCTTCACCACCGGTTTCGAACGCGAGGGGTTCTCCGAGATCGACGTTGCGGTGGCCTCGGCGGAAGCCATCGGCGCGCGACACGTCGCCAAGGTGGTCAGCCCGTCCGAGTTCGTCGCCGCGCTGCCCGAGATCGTCTGGTACCTCGATGAGCCGGTGGCCGACCCGGCGCTGGTGCCGCTGTTCTTCGTTGCCCGCGAGGCCCGAAAGCACGTAAAGGTCGTGCTGTCCGGCGAGGGCGCCGACGAGCTGTTCGGCGGCTATACGATCTATCGCGAACCGCTGTCGCTGAAGCCGTTCGGCTACTTGCCGGGGCCGCTGCGCCGCTCGATGGGCAAGGTGTCCAAACCGCTGCCCGACGGCATGCGCGGCAAGAGCCTGCTGCACCGCGGGTCGCTGACGCTTGAGGAGCGCTACTACGGCAATGCCCGCAGTTTCTCCGACGACCAACTGCGGGCGGTGTTGCCCGGATTCCGGCCGGAGTGGACCCACACCGACGTGACGGCACCGCTGTACGCCGAATCAGCGGGCTGGGATCCCGTGGCCCGCATGCAGCACATCGATTTGTTCACCTGGCTGCGGGGCGACATCCTGGTCAAGGCCGATAAGATGACCATGGCCAACTCGCTGGAGTTGCGGGTCCCGTTCCTGGACGCCGAGGTGTTCGCCGTCGCCTCCCGGCTGCCGCAGGACGCGAAGATCACCCGCACCACCACCAAATACGCGCTGCGGCGCGCGCTCGAGCCGATCGTTCCCGCCCATGTGCTCAACCGGCCGAAGCTGGGCTTCCCGGTGCCCATCCGGCATTGGCTGCGCGCAGGCGAGCTGCTGGAGTGGGCGTATGCGACAGTGGACTCGTCAGCCGCAGACCAATTCGTCGACCGCGCCGCCGTGCGCCGGATGCTCGACGAACACCGTTGCGGCACAACTGATCACAGCCGCCGCCTGTGGACCGTGCTGATTCTCATGCTGTGGCACGCGATCTTCGTCGAGCGCAGCGTGGTGCCGCAGATCAGCGAGCCGCTGTATCCGGTGCAGCTCTAGCCGGCCGTTATCCGACTTTTCCGCGGGCCGTTCCGGCCCGCATCGTCGCCCGGGGCTCGGGCAGTGCGCCGGCGATCTCCTGAGCGGCCTCCTCGCCGTAGGCGCCGGCAAGCCGGCTCACCGCGACCTCCGGTTCCCAGTCCCACTCTTGGGTGCCGGTCGACTCCAGCACCAGCACCGCCACTAGCGAGCCCAGCTGCGCCGAGCGTTCCAAGCTCAGGCCAGCGCTGCGGCCGGTCAGGAAGCCGGCGCGAAAGGCGTCGCCGACGCCGGTCGGGTCAACCTGGCTGTTTTCCGGCACCACGCCGACGTGAACTGTGGCGCCGGCCTTGTCCACCAGGTCGACGCCCTTGGCCCCGAGCGTGGTCACGCGCAACCCGACCTGCGCCATCACGTCGGCTTCGGTCCAGCCGGTCTTCGACAACAGCAGATCCCATTCGTAGTCGTTGGTGAACAGGTATGTGGCACCGTCGATGAGCTGGCGGATCTGCTCGCCGGTCAGCCGGGCCAACTGCTGGGACGGGTCGGCGGCGAAGGCCAGCCCTAGCTTGCGGCACTCCTCGGTGTGCAGAAACATCGCATCGGGGTCGTTAGCCCCGATGATCACCAGCTCCGGCGTGCCGATCGCCGACACCATGTCGGCGAGCGAGATGTCGCGGGCTTCCGACATGGCGCCCGGGTAGAACGACGCGATCTGAGCCATGTCCAGATCGGTGGTGCAGACGCAGCGTGCGGTGTGTGACTTCTCCGAAATCAACACGTTGTCGCAGTTGACCCCGTGCTCCTCCAGCCACCGGCGATAGTCGGTGAAATCGTCACCGGCCGCGCCGACCAGCGCCACGTCGCCGCCGAGCACACCAATGGCGTAGGCCATGTTTCCGGCCACACCGCCGCGATGTATCACCAAGTCATCGACTAAAAAGCTGAGCGACACCTTTTGCAGGTGATCGACGAGCAGCTGGTCGGAGAACCGGCCGGGGAACCGCATCAAATGGTCGGTCGCAATCGAACCGGTCACCGCAATCGTCACGAATTCGCACCCTTCATCCGTAAGTTCGACTGGCTAAGCTTACCCACCAGCTAGCGGCCGTACACGGTGGCGGCAGCCGGTCGTGCGCTAGCCTCGGCCTAGAGAGTTCACCCAAACTCGAATGCTGTTGACGATAACCGTTCGTCGTCCCGTCCCCCACCGTAGGAGAACCGCCATGTCCGGTCCGCATTCGCCGAACCCTGGTCTCTACGCCGACGGACCCCCCTACGCCGACCCGCACCCGAGCCAGCCTATTCCGAGCCAGCTGCCCTACTCCGGTCCACCGGGGGGCGAAGTGCCGCCGCTGTCGACCGCTTACCCGGGACAACTGCCGCCCCCGGTGCCCTACCCACAGCGACACCGCCGAAGACTGATCATCGCCGTCCTGGTGTCCTTGGCCCTGGTCGCCGCGCTGACGGCCGCAATCTTCTACGGCGCACATCAGAACCGGTCCGCCACCGGTGTCCCGTTCTCCGAAGCAACGGCGAAGACGGCGATTCAGGACTACCTGAGCGCGCTTGAGAACCGGAACACCGACATGATCGCGCGAAACATGTTGTGCGGAATGTATGACGCCGTGCGCGACCGACGGCCCGACCAGGCCCTGGCCAAACTAAGCAGCGACGCGTTTCGCAAGCAGTTCTCGCGGGCCGAAGTGACCTCGATCGACAAGATCGTGTACTTGTCCAATTACCAGGCACAAGCGCTGTTCACCATGCGGGTGAAAGGTGGAACGGGCGGCCCGGGGCGCGAGCAGGTGCAAGGCCTCTCCCAGCTGCTGTTCCAGCACGGCCAGATTCTGGTGTGCTCCTACGTGCTGCGTACCGCGGGCGCCTACTGACGCCACCGCCGGACCTCCGCCTGAGCGACAAAGCGACAATGCGGGCCGGCAACGGCCCTAGGCGGAGTCGGATGCAGTAACCCTCAGTTAAACGAGTCCCCGCAAGCGCAGGAACCGGTGGCGTTGGGGTTGTCGATCGTGAAGCCCTGCTTCTCGATGGTGTCGATGAAGTCGATCGAAGCGCCTTGCACGTAGGGCGCGCTCATCCGGTCGACTGTCAGCGTCACACCACCGAATTCCGCGGTCAGGTCACCGTCGAGCGAACGGTCGTCGAAGAAGAGGTTGTAGCGCAGCCCTGCGCACCCGCCCGGCTGGACCGCGATGCGCAGCGCGAGGTCGTCGCGTCCCTCCTGGTCCAGCAGTGACTTCGCCTTGGCAGCAGCGGCGTCGGTCAAGATCACGCCGTGGGTCGTGGCGCTCGACTCGCCTTGAACAGTCATTGCTTCTCCCTGCATGTCCCTAATCGCTCTACAGGCTCCACTCGCCGGTGAAGCCCACCTGATCAACGGTACCTTGTTATGCCGCGATTCCCGAGTCTCGAAGCCGCATGGGTGGTCAAGCCCATGAGCTGGTTGGCGGCATCGGCCAGGGCCAGCCGTACCGAGCCGGCATAGTTGGCGATGGCGTAGGCGGCGATAATGCCCGCAGAGCGCAGTGCGGCCGGGTCCAGATCGATTTGACCGGCC
>JAFAQO010000671.1 GCA_019246375.1 Mycobacterium sp.
CGGCAAGCTCGTCTGAGATCACGAGCCCGCGGGCGGGCGGTTGCCCTGTCCCGGCGTGCGGCCGCCGAACCCGAACAGGCCGCGGGCGATGTTGCGGATCTGCACCTCCTCGGAGCCCTCGGTGATCCGGTAACGGCGGTGGTGGCGGTAGATGTGCTCGAACTGTTCGTGCCGGCTGTAGCCGAGGCCGCCGTGCACCTGCATGGCGCGGTCGGCGGCGTCGCACACCAGCCGGTTGGCGCGGTAATTGGCCATCGACACCTTGTCGGAGACCTCCAGGTGATGGTTGCGGTCCAGATGCCAGGCCGCGTAGTAGACCAGCAACCGCACCATTTGGGCTTCCGTCTGCAGCTCGGCGAGCGGCCACTGCACGGCCTGATTGATCGACAACGGCTTGCCGAAAACTATTCGCCTCATGGCGTATTCGGCAGCCCGGTCGATGCAGTATTGCGCCGCACCGAGGCTACTGGCCGCTTGCCGGATCCGGTTCTCGTGCAGAAAAGTCTGCGCAACCTCCAAGCCGTGGTCCACTTCGCCAAGCACCGCGTCGGCGGGCACCCGCACATCGGTCAACTTCACTTCGCCGTGGTCGCTGGGCATGTTGAACGTCCACCAGTAATAGGGCACCGAGAATCCCGGCGCATCGGTGGGGACCATGAAAGCGGTAATGCCCTGGGCCTGTCCCGGCTCACCGGAGGTGCGCGCGAATATCAGGTCATGTGTGGCGCGGTGCACCCCGGTGTTCCACCGTTTGGCGCCGTTAAGCACCCAGCCATCGCCGTCGGCTACGGCATGCGTCTCCAACCAGGTCGCGTCGGAGCCGTGCTGCGGTTCAGTGAGCCCGAACGCCATCGAGCGCGTGCCGGTGATCAACGCCTCCGACCAGAGCTGACGTTGCCCCTCGGTGCCGAAGCGCTCCATCATGATCACTTGTGGAAAGTTACCCACGATCGAGGATTCGTTCTGCAGATCGTTGTGCAGACCGAGGCCCTTGTGCGCCAGGTGTTCTCGGATGACCGCCATGTCCAGGTTGGTTCCGTCACGGCCGCCGAGCGATGCCGGTAATCCATAGCGCAGCCAGCCCGCCTTATCGGCCCGGCAGCGCATCTCGTCGAGTAGGTCTTCCCACTCCCGCGACGGGATGCCGCCGTTTTCCAGGTCGGTGCGGGCGAACTCACGGCGGCGGTCGAAGTACTGCGTGTTCTCGGCCTGCAGCGGTGCGATGTCACGCTCGATGAAGGCGTCCATCTCGGCGAGTAGCCGCGGAAGATGTTCTGGCAGTTCGAAATCCACGGTGATCTCCTTTAGAAGCCGTATAGGGTTTTCTTCCAAATTCTCGACAAGGTGGCGATTGCGTCTTCGTCACTGATTTCCAGCCCCAGCTCGGACGGGTCCACGAATACGGCGGTGAAATTCTCGAACAACAATGCGATGGCGGCGGCGGTGTGCTCGGGATCGAGCTCGCGACCATACCCATGATCTTGGGCACGTCGCACAGACGCGGCAACAATGTCCATACCGAAGCGCCGAAACTCGTTCTGGACAGCGGCGAATCGCTGTTTAGTCGCGGCTAGCTGCGCGACAGCGATCATGATGCCGATGTTCTGCTTGAACATATTCCAGTAGCCGGTCACCACTGAGGTAAAGAATTCGCTGTCATCAGGCGAGTCGGGCAATGAGACGCTCAGCCCGGACGGCGCTACCACCTCGTGCAAGAAGGATTCTGCCAGTGCAGCCAGCAGGTCTTCCTTGTCACCGAAGTAGCGGTAGAAGACCGCGGACGACTTTCCGGCCGCCGATGTGATGTCGGCCAGTGTTGTTCCGTGAAAGCCGCGTTCCGCAAACAGCTTTCGCGCTGCCTGCTCGATCGCTTCGCGGGTTTGGCGGCCTTTTGAGCTCAATCCCGGAGTGGGCATCAGTCTCGTCTTCGGTCGCCGGCACGCAGCAGCGCACCCGGTAGTTCATGACCGACTACCGACCTCGCGACCTCCGCGGCGGCGATGGCGGCCTGCAGGCCGACGTCGACTTCGATACCGCTGTCGGTCAGCAGGTAGACCAGGTCTTCGGTGGCGATGTTGCCTGTGGCGCCGGGCGCGAACGGGCAGCCGCCCAGCCCGCCC
>JAFAQO010000356.1 GCA_019246375.1 Mycobacterium sp.
CGGCAATCCGGACACCTTCCGCCTGTTCGGCCCGGACGAGGTGGCGAGCAACCGCCTGCAAGCCACGTTCGAGGCGACGGACCGGCAATGGTCGGGCGACATCGAACCCACCGACGACCATGTCGCACCGGAAGGCCGGGTGATCGAGGTGCTGAGCGAGCATCTGTGCCAGGGCTGGCTGGAAGGCTACCTGCTGACCGGCCGGCATGGACTGTTCAACTGCTACGAGGCTTTCGTGCACATCGTCGACTCGATGTTCAACCAGCACGCGAAGTGGCTGTCCACCAGCCGTGAGCTGCCGTGGCGGCGGCCGATCGCGTCGCTGAACTACCTGCTGACCTCCCATGTGTGGCGTCAAGACCACAACGGCGCGTCGCATCAGGATCCCGGATTCATCGACCTCGTCGCCAACAAGCGAGCTGAGGTGGTGCGGGTTTACTTGCCGCCGGACGGCAACACGCTGCTGTCGGTGGCCGACCACTGCCTGCGCAGCCGCAACTACGTCAATGTGATCGTCGCCGGTAAGCAGCCGGCGCTCGCCTACCTCGACATGGACGAGGCGATCGCGCACTGCACTCGGGGCTTGGGCATCTGGCAGTGGGCGAGCACCGCGACCGGCGAGCCCGACGTAGTGCTCGCCTGCGCCGGGGACATCCCGACGCTGGAGACGCTGGCCGCCGCGGACATTGTGCGACGGGAGCTGCCCGGTCTGCGGGTGCGGGTGGTCAATGTCGTCGACATCATGCGGCTGCAGCCGGAGTCCGAGCATCCGCACGGCATGTCGGACAGTGAGTTTGACGCATTGTTCACCAGGGACAAGCCGGTGATCTTCGCCTACCACGGCTACGCCTGGCTGATCCACCGGCTCACCTATCGCCGCGCCAACCACGATCACATGCATGTGCGCGGGTATAAGGAGCGCGGCACCACGACGACGCCGTTTGACATGGTGATGCTCAACGACTTGGACCGCTTCCATTTGGTGATGGACGTCATCGATCGGGTTGATGGGCTAGCCACCCAAGCGGCCGTGCTGCGGCAGAAAATGGCCGATGCCCGTCTGGCGGCGCGCCGCTACACCCGTGAACACGGCGAGGACGACCCGAAGATCACCCGCTGGACGTGGGAAGTCGAGTGAGCGGAACGAAGTGACGGGAACGAGACGACCTATCGGGCCGGGAAGTCGAGTGAGCGGAACGAAGTGACGGGAACGAGACGACCCACGATAGTTGTGGGGTGCCTATTGACGACTTCGTGCGTGTGCGGCCGGGACAGCCGCTGCGGCGAGCTGTCGCCTGGTACTCCGGATATCTACAGGTTGACGTGCCTCCGGCGAGGCATCGGGGGTTGCCTTCGCCCTTCCTGACCTTGATTTTCACGCTCGACGATCCGCTGGTCATTGCCCAACATGTCGATACCTCGCAGGCGCCGAGCCGCTACGACGCGCTGCTGGGTGGCCTTCACACCGCGCCCGCGGTTGTGACACACGATGGACGACAATCCGGTATTCAGGTGGCGGTGAGTCCACTCGCCGCCCGTGCGCTGTTCGGTGTGCCTGCGGGCGAGTTAGCGGGCCTGGATGGTCACGCCGCCGATTTCCTGGGGAAATCGCGGGTTGAGGAGATCCGGGCGCGGCTTCGTGATCGGCGCACGTGGCCGGAACGCCTCGCAGCGCTGGACACGCTCCTGTGGCAGTCAGCCTCGCCGGAGCGCACCGTGGCCCCAGAAGTTGACTACGCCTGGCGTCGCCTCGGCCAGACCGGGGGGCGGATCCCTATCGGCATGCTGGCAAGCGAGACTGAATGGAGTGCGCGTCACCTGCAGGCCAAGTTCCGAGTGGAGACCGGCCTGACGCCGAAGGAAGCCGCGCGGGTGATCCGCTTTGACCGGGCCCGTCACGCGTTGGCACGCGCACCCCTGACCAGCCTGGCCCGCGTCGCCGCCGATCATGGCTACTACGACCAAGCGCACCTCGTCCGCGAGTTCCAGGCCCTGGCGGGCTGTTCGCCGAGCATGTGGCTACAAGAGGAGTTCCGAAATATCCAAGTCGGCCACTGGACGCCGGCGGAAGAATCCGTGTCATGACCGATCTGACCCCGCCACCGCCGCAGGTGTGGCATACGCTTCGGGCCCGTGAAGCTCGTGCCCTGATCCGATTCCTCATCGACGTCGTCGGCTTCGAAGAAACCGCCGTGTACGGCGACGGCGATGTCGTCCATCACGCGCAACTGTCCTGGCCGCTCGGCGGCGGCATCATGCTCGGTTCCGTCCGCGATACGCCGGACGACCCGTGGCAAATACCGCCCGGGACCGCCGGAGCCTACATCGTCACCGACGACATTGACGGCACCTTCCAGCGGGCAAAGGCCGCCGGCGCACAGATCCTGAGCGAGCCACACCACACCGACTACGGCTCATACGACTTCTCGCTGTGCGACCCAGAGGGCAACCGCTGGTCGTTCGGAACCTACCGCGGCGAGCCGCGGAAAGTCTGACCGCTCACCCCCACCGACTCGCGCGGTGACTCGAGCCCTTGCATAGTAGGAAGGTGACTGAGAGCCGAGGGATGAAACGCGGACCGACCTGGCCTTGTGCCTAGTCACAGCCATTGCGCTGCAGGCCAATTCGGGATCCGTTGTCGCACCGCAGAGCCGTTGGTGAGCTACCCCGGAGTTCGTTGATGAGGTTTCAACCAATCGGGGTCGGGCAATGAGCGGGAAGTGACGGGAACGAGACGACCTGGTCTCACAGGTACGCTTTGGAGATGTCCGGTTACCAGAGCGAGGTGGTCGAACCGCACCCGCTGGTGTTGCAGCTTTCGGCGCTACACCGGTTCCGGATTCATCTCGACGTCGGCGTCGTCGTGGTCGTGCTGGCGCTGACCAACCTGATCGCCCACTTCACGACGACTTGGGCGACGATCGCCACCGTCCCGGTCGCGGCTGTCGGCCTAATGGTGCTATTGCGGTGCAACGGGCTGGCCTGGGCTGAGCTCGGGCTGGGCCGGGAACATTGGAAATCCGGCGTCGGGTATGCGCTGGCCGCGATGACCGTCGTGATATTGGCGGTCGCGGTGGGAGCGTCACTGCCCTTCACCCGGCCGATGTTCATGAACAACCACTACGCGACTATTTCCGGCGCGGTGATCGCCTCGATGATCGTCATTCCGCTGCAGACTGTGATCCCCGAGGAACTCGCCTTTCGCGGTGTGCTGCACGGCGCGCTAAATCGCGCCTGGGGGTTTCGCGGTGTCGCGCTGGCAGGCTCGCTGCTGTTCGGTCTGTGGCATATCGCGACATCGTTGGGTTTGACGAGCAGCAACGTCGGTTTTAGCCGGCTGTTGGGCGGCGGCCTGGCCGGCATGCTGGCCGGAGTGATATTGGCGGTCATGGCGACTGGGGCGGCCGGGTTTGTGTTCAGCTGGCTGCGCCGACGCAGCGGCAGCCTGATCGCGCCGATCGCCCTGCACTGGTCGCTGAACGGGTTAGGCGCGTTGGCCGCCGCCCTGGTGTGGCACCTGTCCACCTGAACCGGCTACACCAGCAACACCGCCGCGCCCGCGATGCGGCCGGCGCTGAGGTCTGACAGTGCCCGATCCGCTTGCCGGAGCGGATATTCCGGTTTGGTCACCTTGATGTGGTGTCGACCCGCGAACTCGAGGAAGGCGCGTGCGTCGGCGCGGGTATTCGAGGTCACGGACCGAAGCTGTCGCTCCTGGAACAGGTGCCGCTGATAGTTGAGCACAGGGATATCGCTGAGGTGGATTCCGGCGATCGCCAAGGTGCCGCCGCGGTCCAACGCCTCCAGCGCAGGCAGCACGAGATCACCGACCGGGGCGAACAGGATTGCTGAGTCGAGCCGCACCGGTGGGGGGTCGGCGGCACCTTGGGCCGACGCGACGCCGAGCGCTAACGCCAGTTCGCGGGCTTCGGCGCCGCGGGTCATCACGTGCACCTCGGCGCCCTGCGCCAGCGCGACCTGGGCGGTGATATGGGCGCTGCCGCCGAAACCGTAGAGACCGAGCCGACCGGCGGGCGGCAAGTCGGCGCGCAGCAATGAGCGGTATCCGATGATGCCGGCGCACAACAACGGCGCCAGCTCGCTGTCGCTGTAGCCGCCCGGCAGGTGATGAGCGAAAGCAGCAGGAACGGTGGTAAATTCGGCGTAGCCGCCATCAGCGTCCCAGCCGGTGTAACGAGATTCCGGACACAGGTTCTCGTCGCCGCGGCGGCAGTACCGGCACACCCCACAGGTGTGCCGCAGCCAAGCAATTCCGACCCGGTCCCCGACGCCGAACCTGTCGCCGGCGTCGGCGCCGACCTCGACGACCTCGCCGACCACTTCGTGGCCGGGCGTCACCCGATCACGGTGCACCGGCAGGTCACCCTCGGTGACGTGCAGGTCGGTGCGGCACACTCCGCAGGCTCGCACAGCCACCAGGAGTTCCGACGGCGCTGGGCGGGGCACATCGGTGGTCACCCGCTCTAGCGGGTTATTGTCGATCGGCCCCGGGCGGCGCACCCGCCAGGCGCTCATCGTCGTGGTGGCTGGCGCTGACGGCACCACTCCATCATGCCGCGACGCGCGCGGTTACCCGACCCTGCTAAGGCCGCAATAGATTTAGCTCCGCTAGGTCCTTCGCACCAGCCGGACGATCCACAGTAGGACGACTGCCCCGCCCAACGCGACGAAGAAGGTGAACCAATACCCGCCACTCTTGACGTCGACACCCAGCAGGTTAAGGACCAGGCCGGCGACGAACGCACCGACGACGCCAATCACAATGTCCATCAGGATTCCCGAACCGCCACCTTTGACGAGCTTGCTCGCGAGCCAGCCGGCAATACCGCCGATGATGATGTAGCCGATCCAACCTATACCGGTCTTGCCGTTGAGCTCCAGGCGGGCGACAAAATCGGTAGCTGCCATGACGTTCATCTGGATCTCCTTGCTGCTACTGGCGCGGCCGAGCCTGCCGCTGGACCATGCATCCGGTATACCGCGTCAGGGCAACGATTTGGGCGGCGAATCGGCCACGGTCTGCTCAACTTCGGCAAACACTGCGCGGACCACGGTAGATTGGATTGATACCGGCCCGCGGCACCGAGCGGTCAGGTCGATAAGGTCGGCTGTGGTGCCGGGGCAAGCCCCGGAATGGCTTCTCCAGCGGGCGCTGGAGAAGCCGGTGCCGGCGCGGGAGCCCCCGGGGCGGGCGCGGGAGCCCCTGGTGCCGGCGGCGGAGCTGCCGGGCCCGGCGGCGCAGTGAGCGGACGGATCGATTCCGCAAGCGTCCTGGCCCCAGGCTTATCAACTGGATTGTTTGCGGTCCCCAGCCACACCACGAACCATCGCTGGCTCTGGGCGCCTTGTGTGCCGATCACACCAGCCCAGATTTGGCCATTCGGCTTGCTGGCGTCGCTGAACTTCACTTCGTAGGACGACGCGCCGCCGGTCATGCCGTTGGCGTTCAGC
>JAFAQO010000447.1 GCA_019246375.1 Mycobacterium sp.
CGGCCCACAGATCCGCGTCGGGTGGCGGCCAGAGCCGCAACCAACGATAAGCCGCCGCCGCGATCAAGTGGTCGTCTGCGGGCGCTGTCGCGAGAAAGCCGCCCGCGCGGCGGTCCAGCAGCCCAGTGTCCAGTCGACCGGCGGCCACGTCGGAATCGGCCAGCAAGAACCGGGCGAACTCGATGTTGGTGACGACGCCAAGCACAGCGGTATCGGCCAATGCCTTGTCGAGCGCCCGCAGCGCGGCCGGCCGGTCCGCGCCGTGTGCGATGACCTTGGCCAGCATCGGGTCGTATTCACTACCGACGGCCATTCCCGCGCAAAGGCCCGAATCAATCCGCACCCCAGGGCCCTTGGGTTCGACGACCTCCAGCACGTCGCCGCCGGTCGGCAAGAAGCCGCGGGCGGGATCCTCGGCGTACACCCGCGCCTCGACCGCATGACCGTGCAGCGCGATGTCGGTCTGAGCGGCGGTCAGCTTCTCCCCCGCGGCGATGCGGACCTGCCACTCAACAAGGTCCCAGCCCGTCACCATCTCGGTGACCGGGTGTTCCACCTGTAGCCGGGTGTTCATCTCCATAAAGAAAAACTCGTCGGGCCGGTCGGCGGACACGATGAACTCCACTGTGCCGGCGCCGACGTAGTCGACACTGCGCGCGGTGTCGCAGGCCGCGGCTCCGATGCGCGCGCGCGTCGCGGAGTCGAGCAGCGGCGAAGGCGCCTCTTCAATCACCTTTTGGTGCCGCCGCTGCAGGCTGCACTCACGCTCACCGAGGTGCACCACATTGCCGTAGGCATCGGCCAGCACCTGCACTTCGATGTGCCTGGGGCGCAGCACGAATCGCTCGAGGAACAGCGTGTCGTCGCCGAACGCGGCGGCCGACTCGCGGCGCGCACCGGCCAGGGCCGCGGGCAGGTCGGCGGGCCGCTCGACCATGCGCATTCCCTTGCCTCCTCCGCCGGCCGACGGCTTGACCAGCACCGGATAGCCGATCTGCTCGGCGGCGTCGAGCAGATCGGCGTCGGTGAGCCCCGGGCGCGCGATGCCGGGCACCACCGGTACGCCGAACGCCGACACGGTGGACTTCGCAGCGATCTTGTCGCCCATGGTTTGAATGGCAGCCACGGGCGGCCCGATGAAGGCCACCCCCGCCGCAGCCAGCGAGGCCGCGAAATCCGCGTTCTCCGAGAGGAATCCGTATCCGGGATGCACCGCCTGAGCTCCGGTGCGCACCGCGGCACCGACGACCGCGCCGATGTTCAGGTAGCTGGCGCGCGCCGGGGCAGGGCCGATCGCGACCGCCAGATCCGCCTCGGCGACGTGACGCGCGGTTGCGTCGGCGTCGCTGTAGACGGCCACCGACCGGATGCCCATATCCCTCAACGTGCGGATCACCCGGACGGCGATCTCACCCCGGTTGGCGACGAGAACGGTGTCGAAAGAAACCATTTGCGCACTCACATCCGGAACACACCGTATGAGACCGGCTCCACCGGCGCATTCGCCACCACCGAAAGCGCAAGTCCGACAACGGTTCTCGTATCGGCAGGATCGATCACACCGTCATCCCAGAGCCGGGCGGTCGAATAGTAGGGGTTGCCCTGGTGTTCGTATTGTGCGCGGATTGGTGCCTTGAACTCGTCTTGCTCTCGGGCAGACCACGGGTTTCCCACGCTTTCGAGGGCCTCCCCGCGCACGGTGGCCAGCACCGACGCAGCTTGCTCACCGCCCATGACCGAGATCCGGGCATTCGGCCACATCCACAGGAAGCGAGGAGAATAGGCACGTCCGCACATCGAGTAGTTGCCCGCACCGTAAGATCCGCCGATGACGACGGTCAGCTTCGGTACCCGTGCACAAGCCACCGCGGTCACCATCTTTGCGCCGTGTTTGGCGATGCCGCCTGCCTCGTAGTCGCGACCCACCATGAAACCCGTGATGTTCTGCAGGAACAGCAACGGCACCATCCGTTTGTCGCAGAGCTCGATGAAATGCGCTCCCTTGAGCGCCGATTCGGAGAACAAAACCCCGTTGTTGGCGACAATGCCGACCGGGTGGCCGTGGATCCGGGCGAATCCGGTGACCAGCGTGCTGCCGTAATCCGCCTTGAACTCCTGGAATACTCCGCCATCGACAAGACGAGTGACGACGTCGTGCACGTCATACGGAATCCGTGCGTCGACCGGAACCACCTCGTAGAGTTCGGCTTGGTCGGCGATCGGCGCAGAGGTCGGCACGACATCCCATACCCGCGATTGACGGGGACCCAGCGTGGAAACGATTCGCCGGACGATGCGCAGTGCATCGCGATCGTCATGTGCAAGGTGATCGGTGACCCCAGAGGTCTTGGAGTGCAGGTCTCCCCCGCCGAGCTCCTCGGCAGTCACCACCTCCCCGGTGGCGGCCTTCACCAGCGGGGGGCCGCCGAGAAAGATGGTGCCTTGGTTGCGGACGATCACCGCCTCATCGCTCATCGCCGGAACGTAAGCGCCACCCGCAGTGCATGATCCGAGCACCGCCGCAATCTGCGGGATGCCCTCCGCGCTGAGCTTGGCCTGGTTGTAGAAAATCCGCCCGAAGTGTTCGCGGTCTGGGAACACCTCGTCTTGACGAGGCAGGAAGGCGCCGCCGGAGTCGACGAGATAAATGCAGGGCAACCGGTTCTGGCCGGCGATTTCCTGTGCCCGCAAGTGCTTTTTGACGGTAATCGGGTAGTAGGTACCGCCTTTGACGGTGGCGTCGTTGGCCACGATCATGCATTCACGGCCGGAGACCCGGCCGATACCGGTGATGATGCCCGCGGCCGGGCACTCGTCGTTGTACATGCCGTCCGCGGCCAGCGGGGCCACTTCGAGGAATGGACTGCCCGGATCGAGCAGCCCGTTCACACGGTCGCGCGGCAGCAACTTGCCGCGACCCACGTGACGCTCGCGGGCGCGGTCCGGGCCGCCCAAAGCCGCCGCGGACAGCTTGTCGCGCAGCTGCGATACCAGCGCACGGTGCGCCTCGCGGTTCGCTGCCGGAGAGGTCATCTTTGGCCCGCCAAATTTCGGTTAATGACGACTAACTCGTGCTATGTTAGTGGGCATTAACCGAAGTGTCCAGGAGGCCGTCATGGCAGCGTCAGCTCCGGCCGGTCGCATCGAGGCGCCGAATCGCCGCAGTCGGCTGAAGTCGGACCGGCGGATGCAATTGCTGGCGGCGGCCGAGCGACTGTTCGCCGAGCGCGGCTTTCAAGCGGTGCGGCTGGAGGATATCGGTGCCGCCGCCGGTGTCAGCGGTCCGGCGATTTACCGGCACTTCCCGAACAAAGAATCGCTGTTGGTCGAGCTGCTCGTGGGCATCAGCACCCGGCTACTTGCCGGTGCGCGCGATGTCACATCGGGAAGCTCTGATGCGGCAGCGGCGCTGGACGGCCTCATCGATTTTCACCTCGACTTTGCGCTGGGGGAACCGGACCTCATCCGCATCCAGGACCGCGACCTCGCGCATCTGCCCGCGGCGGCCCAACGCCAGGTGCGCCGGGCGCAACGGCAATATGTGGAGGTTTGGGTAGGCGTGCTGCGGGAGGTGAATCCCGAGCTGGCCGAGGCCGATGCGCGGCTGATGGCGCACGCCGTATTCGGTTTGCTCAACTCCACACCGCACAGCATGAAGCCCGCCGACACCCGGCCCGCGGGCATGGTGCGTTCCCGCGCTGTCATGCGGGCGATGACAGTCGCCGCGCTGCGAGGCGGCAATCACCGCCGGTAGGGATCGCCCGCTCGCCGGCCGCCAGGGCCGAAATGCATAACACCGTGCCGATCTCAGCCGCGCGGGTACCCTGCAAGCCATGAGGTGGGCATGACCGATCCAGGAGCAGGCGAGTCCGACCAGGCTCGACAGAGTTCCGAACCGACCCAGCCGCAGGGCAACCATTATCAGCCGTATACCGATCCGGCTTACAGCTGGCAACTGCCGTACTCGCCCGGGTATGGATCGGCCGGTCCGACTCCGCCGTTGAAGCAATTGAATCCGACCCAACGGTTGCCGCAGTACTGGCTGGAGGGTCAGCAGCAGCCGGAATGGCAACACCGCCAACCTTTGCTAGGTGAACCCCCGCAAGGCGGGACGTCGCCGCAGGGCGGGACGTCGCCGCCAGACCGATCGAAGCCGCCACGTTGGTTATGGATTGTCGCAATCGCGGCCGTGGTGCTGGTGATTGGGCTCGTCGTCGCACTGGTCATCGCCAACGGCTCGGCCAAGAAGGAGACCGCGGTTCCGCCGTTGCCCGCGATGCCGAATTCGAAGGCCCCGGCGTCGACCACCACTACCTCGCCGTCGCCCGCGCCGACCACCAGTACCCCGCCGACAACCACCACCTCACCGCCCAGCGCAACTACGCAGCCTCCCAACGCCGGCGCAGCAGAGACCGTTGTCTATAACGTCACCGGGGAAGGTCGGGCGATCAGCATCAGCTACGTGGACAACGACGGCGTCATGCAGATCGAGTTCAATGTGGCGCTGCCTTGGAGCAAGGAAGTCAGCCTGCCCAGATCGGGGAAAAACCGGGCCAACGTAGCGATCGTCAACATCGGCCACGACGTCACCTGCTCGCTGACGGTGGACGGAGTTCTAGGCCGCCAGCGCACCGGCATGGGTTTGACGGTCTGCGAGGCGCCAAGCTAAGGCTGGTGGTGCGCGGCACCGTGGCGAGGGGCGCGGACCACCAGCATGGCCAGCAGCCCTATCGTTAGGACCACGACCAATCCCCCCATGCCGGCACGGACGCTGCGGAACGCGTCGACGAAGACGGAGAACAGCCACGGTGCCAAAAACGACACCGCGCGGCCCGTCATTGTGTACAGGCCGAAGGCCACGCCTTCCTTACCGTCCCTTGACATCCGCAACAGCAGGGTGCGCGCCGACGACTGCGACGGCCCGACGAACAGACACAGCAGCAGTCCACAGATCCAGAAGGCACGGGCACCGGATAACGCCATCAACGTCAGGCCCAGGGCGACGATCGCCGTCAGTGAACCCACGATGACCGGCTTCGAGCCCACCCGGTCGTCGAACAGTCCGCCCAGCACCGCCCCGCATGCCGCCACCACGCTCGCGCTCACCCCGAAGATCAGCACCTCGGCCTGGGAGATGCCGTACACGTTGACACCGAGTACGGCGCCGAAGGTGAAGACACCGGCCAGTCCGTCCCGGAAGACCGCGCTGGCCAGCAGGAAAAAGACGAGGTTGTGGTCCCGGCGCCACTCCGCAGTCAGGTCCGACCACAGTCTGCGGTAGCCGCCCAGTAAACCCGTGGCCGGGTGTGACGGCTCGGCAACTGTGGGCAGCCGGTGTGCGGTCAACAGCAACGGCAACGCGAACACCGCGAACCAGGCCGCTGCCAGCAGCATCGCGGCCCGGATGTTGAGACCGTCGTGAGTGGACAGGTGCAGTAACCCGCGAGTGGCGCCCTTTCCCGAGACGAAACCGAGGTAGATCACCAGCAGCAGCACGACGCTGCCGGCATAGCCGGCGGCCCAGCCGAATCCGGATATCCGGCCCGACGTCGCCGGCGTCGAGAGCTGCCGCAGCATCGCGTTGTAGGGCACGCTGGCCAGATCGGTGCAGGCCGCGGTCACCGCGAGCAGTGCCAGACCCGGCCACAGATAGTCAGGGTCGTCGCGAATCAGGCTCATTGCGTTGGTCATTGCCACCGCGAGAGCGGTCAATA
>JAFAQO010000448.1 GCA_019246375.1 Mycobacterium sp.
TGGCAATGCCGGCGTTGCGCACGGCGTCGACCACCCCGAGCACCAGGGGCACCTCCGGGCCGATGACCACCAGGTCCGCCCGGACCTGCCCGGCCAACGCTGCGACGTCATCGCCGCAGGTGATATCGACCTGGTGCTGGTCGGCGATCAGCGCGGTGCCGGCATTGCCGGGAGCAATGGCGAGCGCCTCGACTTGCGGATCGCGGCCCAGCGCCAGCAATAGCGCATGTTCACGGGCACCGGAGCCGATCACCAGGACGCGCACGACGTCACCTTAGCGGGCTAGTCCAGCGGGTTACCCGTGTGCATCTTCACCGCGTCGCTGACGTTGGTCTTCTTGTTGTCGTCGGAGCCCTCGGCCGCCGCCTTCTTGCGTTTGGCCGTTACGCGTTTAAGTACGCCGTCGAGCTTCGAGCCCAGCGGAAAGCCGACGTAGTGGGTGAGGAAGATCGCCATCTCCCGCAGTTCTTCCCGGGTCAGCTCGCCGTTCTGCAGGACCGCATTGACCTGTACATCGAGTAGCTCTTCCTGGCCGAGTGCGGTGAGCACAGCGACCAGCATCATCCGCCGGTCGCGCATCGATAGGCCTGGGCGTGTCCAGATACGGCCGAAGAGATGCTCGACGGTCAGCGCGAAGAACTCGCCGGGGACATCCGGCATCTCCCACGCGTAGACCTCATTCATTTTTTCGAGGCCTTTGCGGCGCAGTTCGTCCATGTTCACTCCTTCGTGCTCGACTCGGTGTGCGGCACGCCGAGGCCCTCGGCCAGCCGCTCGAGCGCGATCTCCGCCAGCGGCAGTTCGACCGAGACCGCCTGACCCAAAGCCAGCGCCAGGCTCAGATCTTTTTCGCCAAGTATGCGCGCGTGCAGGAACGGCTCATACAGGAAGCTCTCCGCTGCAATAGGTTTCATGTCGTCGCGGTACATGATCGAACCGGCGCCGCCTGTGATCGCATCGGTATGACGCACCACCTTCCCGAGATCTTGCAAGTTTAGGCCGCACTCTTCGGCCAACTTCGATGCCTCAGCTGCCGCGGCGAAGGAGATGTAGTGAAGCATATTGCGCGCCAGCTTCATCCGTGTCCCGGCGCCCGGTTGACCCGCGTGGACTACCAGGGATGCCCACAACGAGAAGGGCCGCTCGACCAATGCGAACGCCTCGTCGCTTGCCCCCACCATGGTGGCCAGCTCGCCTTTATTGGCTGCCCGTCCGCCACCGCTGACCGGTGCATCGACGATATGAATACCTTGTGGTTCAAGCTCATTGGCCAGTTCGACGGCGGTGGTGTCGCTGATTGTCGAGTGAATTGCGATGACCGTGCCGGGTTTTGCGCGCGGCGCCAGCTCGGCGACGACTTCGCGCACCTGGTCATCGTTGAGTACTGTGACGCTGATGATGTCGGCGGCGGCAACTTCGGCCACACTGTCGGCCAGTGTGGCGCCGGCTTCGGCCAGCGGCGTCATGGCTTCGGTTCGCACGTCATACACCGTAACGCCACCCGGCCAGTCGACCAGCCGCTTGGCCATCGGGGCCCCCATTTTGCCCAGTCCGATATAACCCAGGCTCGTGTGCTCAGACAATGGCGCCACTCCTCGTCATCGCTTCGCTCTGCATCGTCGCTGGCGCGGTCATGACCGAATGATCTGTCCGCCATCGACATTGAAGATCTGGCCGGTGATCCACGACGCCGAGTCTGACAGCAGGAACAGGCACATGCCGACCAGATCGTCAGGTGTGCCCATGCGCGACAACGGGATCTGCTTGACCATGTCCTTGACGATCTCGCCCGGAGTAACTGTCTTTGTGGCCTCGGTGTCGATCGGCCCCGGCGCAATAGCGTTGATGCGGATGTTCATTCCGCCTAGTTCCCGCGACAACTGCTGAGTCAGCCCGTTAATGCCGACTTTGGCCAGGCCGTAGAAGTTTGAGTACAGCCACGCCGCGGTCGACGATTGATTGACGATCGCCCCGCCGCCGCGTTTGGCCATCTTCTTGTACACCGCACGCGTGCATACCAACGCACCGTCGAGGTTGACGCTCATGAACTTCTTGTAGTAGTCGAACGGCACGGTCAGCAGCAGGTCGAGTTTCATGCCGCCGTAAATCGCGGCGTTGTTGACCAGGTAATCGATGCCGCCGAACTCGACCACCGTCCGATCGGCCATCGCCTTCGCCGAATCCGGGTCCGACACGTCGACCGGCACATCGATCGCCGCACCGCCGTCGGCCACCATCTGCTTTGACACCGCCTGGGCCGCGTCAGCGTTGATGTCGGCGACCACCACCGAGGCGCCCTCGCGTGCCAACGCCTGGGCATACGCCTCTCCGATACCTTGTGCCGCACCGGTGACGATCGCCACCTTGCCGTCGAATTGACCCATTCTCTTCCTCTCCAGCCGAGTGGTTCACGTATGGGACGCTGCTCGCGAAATGCCATGTCCTAATTGGCCACTTCGCGACTTAAACCGCGGTCGCAACGAGTTTGATCTCCAGGTACTCCTCGAAGCCCGCCAAACCCATTTCGCGGCCGTTGCCGGACTGCTTGTAACCCCCGAACGGCGCATCGGCGGAATACCACACCCCGCCGTTGACGTTGACCGTGCCCACCCGAAGCCGCGAGGCGACGGCCGCAGCGCGTTGCGGATCAGCGCTCATCACGGTGCCCGACAAGCCGTACGGGGAGTCGTTGGCGATGCGCACCGCGTCGTCGTCGCCGTCATGCGCAATCACGGTGAGCACCGGCCCGAAGATCTCCTCACGGGCAACCCGGGCGTCGTTGCCGAGCCCGGCGATCACGGTGGGTTCGATGAAAAAGCCAGTCGTCCGATCCGCCGGCCGGCCGCCGCCGCACGCGAATGTCCCGCCCTCGACGATTGCCGAGTCGAGGTAGCCCTGCACGCGGTCACGTTGCCGCGCCGAGATCAGCGGTCCGCAGACGGTGCCCGGATCGGTGGGATCGCCCGGCTTGATCGACGACATGGTGGCCGCCGCGGTGGCGACCGCCTCGTCGTAGCGGTCCCGCGGTACCACGAGCCGGGTGGTGATTGCACATCCCTGGCCGGCGTGCATGCATGCCGAAAAGGCGGAGATCGCGCTCGCGCCGGTCAGATCGGCGTCGTCGAGCACCACGAAGGCTGACTTGCCGCCCAGCTCCAAGAAGACTTTTTTGATTGTGGCGGCCGCGTCGGTCATGACGCTGCGGCCGGTGGCCGTCGAGCCGGTGAACGTAATCATGTCCACCCGTGGGTCTTTGGCCAACAGCGCGCCCAGGCCGTGATCGCTGGAGGTGACAATGTTGACCACACCGGGCGGAAAGTCGGTGTGCTCGACGATGATTTCACCCAATACCGCCGCGCACCATGGTGTGTCGGGTGCGGGTTTGAGGACAACGGTGTTGCCTGCCGCCAGTGCCGGCCCCAACTTGGCCAAGTTGATTTGGTGCGGGAAATTCCATGGGGTGATCGCCCCAACGACGCCGACGGCTTCACGGATGATCGTGCGCCGACTGGGGATGCCCAGCGGCGACGCCTCGCCCAAATCCTTACTCCACTGGTAAGACTCGGCGGTGTCGGCCGAGAAGGCCAGGTCGTCGACGGGTCCCTCGAGTTGCGCGCTGGCGGTGAGCATCCGCGGCGCGCCGACCTCGGCGATAGTGATCTCGCGGAGCTCTTCTACATGTTCGCGCAGCGCGTCGCGCAGTTGCCGCACGCACCGCACCCGCAGCTCAATGTTTCGTGACCAGTCGGTCTCGTCGAAGGCCCGGCGGGCCGCGTCGATGGCCCGGCTCATGTCGTCGGCGTTGGCGTCGGCAGCCGTTCCCAGCACTTCCTCGGTCGCTGGATTAATCGTCGGGAAGGTGCCTGCGCTGCCGGCCGACAACTTGCCGTCGATCAGGAGACCGCTTACGCCGTCCGCCAAAAAAGCCATCTGTCGCTCCCGCCTCACGCCTGGACAATGCGGTGGACACTTGTCCGGATAGTCCAGTCGAACCATATCCGGCGTATCGGCGGCGGTGCAAGAGTGGATCACAGCCAGATGACCGCAGAACCTTACCTACCCCGCTTGAACAGCTATTTTGCTGCTCGAACTTGCCTGTTGCCGCATCCATCCGATAACTTGGACACGTGTCCAGCGATGCAGTGATCGCGATCACCTCCGACAAGCCGGCACCCGACGTGCGGCGTAACCGCCGACAAGAGGAGACCTTCCGCAAGGTCCTGGCTGCCGGCATGGAGACCCTGCGCGAGAAGTCCTATGCCGATCTCACCGTGCGCGCGGTTGCGGCGCGCGCCAAAGTGGCACCGGCGACCGCCTACACCTATTTCTCGTCGAAGAACCACCTGATCGCCGAGGTCTATCTGGATCTGGTCCGGCAAGTCCCCTACTTCACCGACGTCAATGACCCGATGCCGACCCGGGTGGAGAAGGCACTGCGTCATCTGGCACTGGTGGTCGCCGACGAGCCAGAGGTCGCCGCTGCCTGCACGACCGCACTGCTCGGTGGCGGCGCCGATCCGGCGGTGCGCACCGTCCGCGACCGGATCGGCGCGGAAATTCATCGCCGCATCACTTCGGCGATCGGACCCAGTGCCGATCCGCGCACCGTCTCAGCGCTCGAAATGACCTTCTTCGGCGCGCTGGTCAACGCGGCCAGTGGCGCCTTCACCTACCACCAGATCGCCGACCGCCTGGCTTACGTGGTGAGGCTGATCCTGTCCGGCGCACCAAATGGAGAAGACCGATGACCCGCGCCGGCGACGATGCAGAGCGAAGCGATGAGGAGGAGCGGCGCTCATGACCGTAGAGACACCCGAACTGGTGCTCGATCCGTACGACTACGACTTCCATGAAGACCCGTACCCGTACTACCGGCGGCTGCGCGACGAGGCTCCGCTGTACCGCAACGACGAGCTGAAGTTCTGGGCGTTGTCCCGGCACGGCGACGTGCTGCGGGGTTTCCGCAACAGCACTGCGCTGTCCAACGCATACGGCGTCTCGCTCGATCCGATCTCGCGCAGCGCCGACGCGCACAAGGTGATGTCGTTTCTGGCCATGGACGACCCGGGGCATCTGCGGCTGCGCACACTGGTATCCAAGGGCTTCACGCCGCGCCGGATCCGCGAACTTGAGCCCCGGGTACTGCAGCTGGCGCGCATGCACCTCGATGCTGCGTTGGAAAACGAAAGCTTCGACTTCGTAGCGGAATTCGCCGGCAAGCTGCCGATGGACGTGATCTCGGAGCTGATGGGTGTTCCCGAACCCGACCGGGCCCGGATCCGCGCACTGGCCGACGGCGTCATGCATCGCGAGGACGGTTTGGCCGATGTGCCGGCGTCAGCCATGCAAGCGTCGGCTGACCTGTTGGTCTACTACGCCGAAATGGTCGACGAACGCCGCAAGAAACCGTCCGGGGACTTGACGTCGGCATTGCTGGAGGCCGAGATCGACGGGGACCGCCTCACCGATGAAGAAATCATGGCGTTCCTGTTCCTGATGGTGGTAGCGGGCAACGAGACCACCACCAAACTGTTGGCGAACGCCGCCTATTGGGCCGCGCGAAACCCGGACCAGCTGGCTTCCGTGTTCGGCCAACCCTCCCGAATTCCGCTGTGGGTCGAGGAGACTCTGCGCTACGACACATCGAGCCAGATCTTGGCCCGCACTGTCGCCCACGACCTCGCGATGTACGAAACCACCATTCTCGAGGGCGATGTGCTGTTGCTGCTACCCGGCTCGGCCAACCGCGACGACCGGGTGTTCGATGATCCCGACGACTACCGGATCGGCCGCGAGATTGGTTCGAAACTGGTCAGTTTCGGTAGTGGCGCGCACTTCTGCTTGGGGGCGCATTTGGCCCGGATGGAGGCGCGCGTGGCGCTCACCGAACTGTTGAGGCGTATCCGCGGGTACGAAGTGGACGAGGCCAATGCCGTGCGCGTGCACTCCAGCAACGTGCGCGGTTTTGCCTACCTGCCAATCCGCGTGGAGACCGCGTAAATGCCCCGCTTCGAAGCACATCCGGCCCGCCGCCCCGCAATCGTCGCTGGTGCGTCGTCGGGAATCGGTGCGGCCACGGCGCTTGAGCTCGCTGACCGTGGCTTTCCGGTCGCGCTGGGGGCTCGCCGCGTCGAAAAATGTCAGGAGCTGGTCGAGCAGATCCAAACCCAGGGCGGCGAGGCCGTCGCACTGCACCTCGATGTCACCGACCCGGAATCGGTCAAGGCGTTCGTGCATCGAGCAACCGACCAACTCGGCGACATCGAGCTGTTGGTTACCGGTGCAGGCGATACTTTCTTCGGCCGCCTGCACGAGATCAGCACCGACATCTTCGAGTCGCAGGTACAAATCCACCTCATCGGCGCCAACCGGTTGGCCACCGCGGTGCTACCGGGAATGCTGGAACGGCAACGCGGCGACCTGATCTTCGTCGGGTCGGACGTAGCGCTGCGCCAGCGTCCGCACATGGGCGCCTACGGCGCGGCCAAGGCGGCGCTGGTGGCCATGGTCACCAACCTGCAAATGGAACTCGAGGGGACCGGTGTACGCGCCTCGATCGTGCACCCGGGCCCGACGAAGACCGGCATGGGCTGGAGCCTGCCGCCCGAATCCATCGGCCCCATGCTTGACGACTGGGCCAAGTGGGGGCAAGCCCGGCACAGCTACTTCCTGCGTGCCTCCGACCTCGCCAGGGCGATCGCTTTCGTCGCGGAAACGCCGCGCGGCGGGTTCATCACGTCGATGGAAATTCAACCCGAGGCGCCGCTGTCAAGCGCACCATCGGAACGCAAGCAATTGAAGTACCCGGAGGAGCCGTGACAAGCCAAGAGCTGCAAGATGTTCCACGAGTCTCGGGTGGCCAGGAAGAGCACGGCCACCTCGAAGAGTTTCGCACCGACCCGATCGGGTTGATGCAACGGGTCCGCGCCGAATGCGGCGATGTCGGTTGGTTCGAGCTGGCCGGCAAGCAGGTCGTGTTGCTGACCGGCGCCGAAGCCAACGAATTCTTCTTCCGGGCCGGCGACGACGAACTCGACCAGGCCGAGGCTTATCCGTTCATGACCCCGATTTTCGGCAAAGGTGTGGTGTTTGACGCCAGCCCGGAGCGGCGCAAGGAGATGCTGCACAACTCGGCGCTGCGCGGCGAGCACATGAAAAGCCACGCCGTGACGATTGAGCGTGAAGTTCGTCGAATGATTGAGAACTGGGGGCAGACCGGGGAAATCGATCTACTCGACTTCTTCGCCGAGTTGACTATTTACACCTCGACCGCCTGCCTGATCGGCACGAAATTCCGCAATCAACTCGACTCCCGGTTCGCCCACCTCTACCACGAACTCGAACGCGGCACCGATCCGTTGTGCTACGTCGATCCCTACCTGCCGATCGAGAGCTTCCGTCGGCGCGACGAGGCACGCAAGGGGTTGGTGGCGCTGGTCGGAGAGATCATGGATGGCCGAATCGCCAATCTGCCGGCCGACAAAAGCGATCGGGACATGCTCGACGTGCTCGTGTCGATCAAGGACGACGAGGGCAAGCCGCGATTTTCCGCCGACGAGGTGACCGGGATGTTCATCTCGTTGATGTTCGCCGGGCATCACACGAGCTCGGGCACGGCGTCGTGGACGCTGATCGAGTTGATGCGTCATCCGGAGGTGTACGCCGGGGTAAGCGAAGAGCTCGGCGAGCTCTACGCTGATGGGCAATCGGTGAGTTTCCACGCACTGCGCCAGATTCCACGGCTGGAGAACGTTCTCAAAGAGACTTTGCGGCTGCACCCGCCGCTGATCATTCTGATGCGGGTGGCCAAGGGCGAATTCGAAGTGTGCGGCCACCCGATCCACGAAGGAGATTTCGTGGCAGCCTCGCCGGCGATCTCCAACCGGATCCCAGAGGACTTTCCCGACCCGGACGTATTCGTGCCGGAACGCTACCAGGAGCCGCGTCAGGAAGATCTGATCAACCGGTGGACCTGGATTCCGTTCGGCGCCGGACGGCATCGCTGCGTGGGGGCAGCGTTCGCGACCATGCAGATCAAGGCAATTTTCTCAGTGTTGTTGCGCGAGTATGAATTCGAGATGATGCAGCCATCGGAGAGCTACCGCAACGACCATTCCAAGATGGTGGTGCAGCTGGCACAGCCGGCCAGAGTGCGCTACCGCCGCCGTACCGGGGGTCGATGATGGGATACAAGGTTGAAGCCGACTTAGT
The DNA here is from genome assembly GCA_019246375.1 of Mycobacterium sp. Taxonomy (GTDB): domain Bacteria; phylum Actinomycetota; class Actinomycetes; order Mycobacteriales; family Mycobacteriaceae; genus Mycobacterium. Next base: position 8,212 of record JAFAQO010000448.1, read on the forward strand.
CCTTTGCCAGGGGCACGCAATGTGCGAACTGGAGGCGCCCGACTATTTCCGGGTGCCCAAACGCGGCCAGGTCGAAATCCTCGACAGCGAGCCGCCGGAAGAGGCCCGTAAACAAATTGAGCAGGCCGTGTGGGCCTGTCCCACCCAGGCATTGTCGATTCGAGAAACAGGAGAATGAGCGTGGCCGGATTCTCGCGCGACGAGCTCGAAGAGGTCGTGGAACGCTGGCTCGAAGCCAACCGAGAGGCCGAGCGAACTGGTGACTGGCGACTGCTCGCCGACTTCTACACCGACGATGCCACCTACGGCTGGAACATCGGGCCCAAGGAAGATGTGATGTGCATCGGCATAGATGAGATCCGCGATATTGCGCTGGGCCAGGAGATGGAGGGCCTGCAGGGCTGGCGCTACCCGTATCAGCGAGTCGTCATCGACGACAAGCAGGGCGAAGTGGTGGGGTTCTGGAAGCAAGTCGCCACCGACTCCGACGGGAGCGAGCAGGAGGTGTATGGGATCGGCGGTAGCTGGTTCCGGTATGCCGGTGACGGGAAGTGGAATTGGCAGCGCGACTTCTTTGACTTCGGGCATGTCTCGGCGCTCTACCTGAATTTGATCAAGGCAGGCAAGCTGTCGACGGGTATGCAGAAGCGCATTGACCGTGGCATGTCGGGTGCGAAAGTCCCCGGCTACTACCCGCTTGGCAAGGCGCCGGTGCCGATATGGTGACTAACTCCGCGGCTGACCAGCACCCGGAGGCGTTGACTGAGACGCTCGTCACTACTCTGTCGCACAAGTCCTCACCAAGTTGGAGCCATCAAGTGAAAGCAGGTTTGCGGTGAAAACGAAGGGCGCGCTGATCTGGGAGTTCAACCAGCCGTGGTCGGTCGAGGAAATCGAGATCGGCGACCCGCGCAAGCATGAGGTCAAGATCCAGATGGAAGCGGCCGGGATGTGCCATTCCGACCACCACCTGGTGACGGGCGGCATTCCAATGGCCGGTTTCCCAGTGCTGGGCGGGCATGAGGGCGCTGGCATCATCACCGAGGTGGGCGAGGGCGTCGAGGACCTGGCGGCCGGCGACCACGTGGTGTTGTCGTTCATCCCGTCCTGCGGCAAGTGTCCGTCTTGTCAGGCTGGGCTGCGCAATCTATGTGATCTGGGCGCCGGGCTGTTAGGCGGCGCCGCGGTAAGCGACGGCACCTTCCGCATCCAGGCCCGCGGCCAGAACGTCTACCCGATGACGCTGCTGGGGACGTTCTCGCCGTACATGGTCGTCCACGAGAGCTCGGTGGTGCGGATCGACCCGTCGGTGCCGTTCGAAGTGGCCTGTCTGGTTGGCTGCGGTGTGACCACCGGCTACGGCTCGGCAACCCGCACCGCCGACATCCGGCCCGGTGACGATGTCGCCATCGTCGGCATCGGCGGCGTCGGCATGTCGGCATTACAGGGAGCGGTCAATGCCGGCGCCCGCTACATCTTCACGATCGACCCAGTGGAATGGAAGCGCGACCAGGCGCTGAAATTCGGTGCCACCCACACCTATCCGGACATGGAGGCCGCACTGATGGGCATCGGCGAGGTCACCTACGGCTTGATGG
>JAFAQO010000523.1 GCA_019246375.1 Mycobacterium sp.
CTTGATGATCCAGAGCCAGCGTGAAGGCGCGTCGAAATCCCCTCGTACTCTTACCGGATCGGCCGATTCGCTTACCGGCGGCATGCTCGACACGTCCGGAATTACTCCTCGCCTCCCTTGGGCCGGATAGCCGGGCATAGTCTGAACTTTCATTCCCCGATCCATTTCGTCCCCACGTCTTAATCTATGCCGATACCGGCCTGCTGAACAGGGGATATGACGTCGCATGTTTCAGGGCCCTACACAGGGCGACGTTGGGTATTCGTCGTCGAAATCTGTTTGTTCGCAGGGCTTCCGGGCACCGGAGCCAACTGCGATCCACCAAGACCGCAGCGGCAGATGCTTCGAACGTAATTTCGATTCCGGCATAGGGTCTCAGACATCTGGTAGCGCATCACGCCCACGGCGGGGTCGCTTCGAGCAATACTCGACTGGAGACCGCGCTGACGGCTACCTGTTTCGCCGCCCACGAAGGAGTTGTCATGAACCTCAACTCGGACCGGACACTCACCAATCTGCCACTGCGGGCAGGTCTTTGGGCTCTCACCATCATTGAACTCGCAATTGGCATCCTCGCCATGCTGACACCACGGGCCTTCTACGACCACGTGCTGTGGGTTGACCTGACCCCGCCGTACGCCGACCACCTGATGCGCGACTACGGCGCGATGAACCTTGCTTTGGGAGCCGTGTCTTTGATCGCCGCGATCACCATGGACCGGCTCATAGTCCGCACCGTGCTAGTCGCGTACATCGTGTTCGCTATCCCGCACCTGATCATCCACGTCACCCACTTTCAGCACTACACCACCGCCGCCGCCGTCGGCGAAACAACGGCGCTGGTGGTCGCGGTGCTACTGCCTTTGGCATTGCTCGCCCTCACCACCAACACGACGAGCAAGGCCCACCACCCCTGACACCAGCGATTTCAGCTGCCTGTTCGCACACGCTCAGGCACCATGGTGTGTCAGGGTATCCTGACGGCTGTGAGCGCTGCTGAAGCCTGGGACCACGGCAATAAGGCATGGCGTCGGCTTGCTGCCCGTCCCGACGGCCCCACCGACGGGGACGCTGCCTTGGCTGCTCTCTCCGATATCGGCGCGGTGCGAAGGCTGTTGGATCAAGCAGAATTAGCCGCGGTACGCAGTGCCCGACGGAACGCCAAGTCCTGGGCCGAAATCGCTACCCATCTCGGCGTGACCCGCCAATCAGCATGGCAACGCTGGCGTGACCTCGACGACTCTTCTGCCGGTGACGGTGAATGCCGGCGCGGCGTGAACTTAACGACGAAGCCGTCGGGTGAAGGCAGGGGACGGGCAACCTTGCCAACACCGAACAGAAGTTACTAGGATATGCAAGTATTAGACTGCTTCTCCACTACTGACATGCACAGGACAACCATGACCGCACAGATTCCGCATTTCATCGACGGCCAACGCACCGCCGGACAATCCGGCCGCAGCGCCGACGTGTTCAATCCCAGCATCGGCCACGTCCAGGCGACGGTACCGATGGCCGGCAAAGCCGACGTTGCCGCCGCTGTGGCGTCGGCCGTCGAGGCGCAGCGCGGTTGGGCGGCATGGAACCCGCAACGCCGCGCCCGGGTGCTGATGCGGTTCATCGAACTCGTCAACCAGCACACCGATGAACTCGCCGAGCTGCTCTCCCTGGAACACGGCAAGACGCTGGCCGACTCGCGTGGCGACATCCAGCGCGGTATCGAGGTCATCGAGTTCTGCACCGGCATCCCCCACCTGCTCAAAGGCGAGTACACCGAAGGCGCCGGAACCGGAATCGACGTCTATTCGCTACGCCAGCCGCTCGGCGTGGTCGCCGGCATCACACCGTTCAACTTCCCCGCGATGATTCCGCTGTGGAAGGCCGGGCCCGCGCTGGCGTGCGGCAACGCGTTCATCCTCAAGCCCAGTGAGCGTGACCCGTCCGTCCCGGTGCGGCTCGCTGAACTGTTCATCGAAGCCGGCCTGCCGCCGGGCGTGTTCCAGGTCGTGCACGGCGACAAGGAAGCCGTTGACGCCATCCTGCACCACCCCGACATCAAGGCGGTCGGTTTCGTGGGCAGCTCCGACATCGCCCAGTACATCTACGCGACGGCGGCCGCCACCGGTAAGCGGTCGCAATGTTTCGGCGGCGCCAAGAACCACATGATCGTGATGCCCGATGCCGACAT
>JAFAQO010000588.1 GCA_019246375.1 Mycobacterium sp.
GGCTATCACGAACTCGAGGAACAGCCGGACGGTACCACCGTGCTCACCTTCCACGAGACCTACCACGCATACAACCCGGTGCTGAGATTACTTCTCGAACGCCGAGTGCACGCTGCAATTTCTCGCGACAACCTTGTCACCTACGAGCATGCGCTCAGCTATGCCGGCCGAGTCAGGCGACTGACCTAGGCCGTCAGTTCAAAGCGCGCCAGGCCGGATGACGCCTACGTGGGCGACGGTAACCAGTTCTTAGCGAAGTATTAGAGGCTGCTCCCGCTCACCTTAAATTCGCCAGCTAACGTTCGAATCAGGTTGCGGTCATCCCGCAACCGGCCTTTTTGCCAACGCCATTGATAAGTGAGGCCGTTCATGACCGTTCCGTTTGACTCGGCGGCTTCTGGCTCCGCGCCTCACTACGGCAACCCCATGTTCGAGTGCGGTGGCGCGCAAATGAGGGCGCAGTGTCGCCCCTTGGCGACCGTGGTCACGGTCAGCGGCGTAATCGACGACACGAACACCGATCGCGTCACCGAATACAGCAGGCGCTTCATCCTTCCCGACAAGCCCTTCGTTCTCGACTTGAGTGGTGTGGATCATCTGGCTCCGCAGTGCATTCCATTTCTGCACCGCGTCGACGAAGACTGCGGCGCTGCAGGAGTGGAGTGGGCGCTAGTCGCAAGTATCGCAGTCACCCGAGCGCTGCGTATCACCGACGACACAATGTTTCCGGTCGCGGTCTCGTTGCACGAGGCGCTGCACCACTTCGCCGACGACATCTCGGCACGCCGTCGACTGCTTTTGCCGCTGCTCAGTAAGACTGCGTAGCACGCTGTCTCGCTGATGCACCCTTCGGACCATGGATTCCATCCCGTCCGACGACTTCCCCGATAGGCAGCATGGGTCTGCAGGCAGACTGGAAATGTGGAAACCGCCGAGTATGCCCCCGGCCGGCTCGTCGACCTCTTCGGCGACCTTGGTCAACGCGCCGTATTGATGTGGCATGGCCAGCAGGCCGACGCCCGCGCCGCCATGCGACCACTTGCTGAACTGGTCGCGGCTCATGGTCTCGCGGTCATTGTGCCCGATTGGAATTCGCACGCCGATGACGGGGGCCGCGCCGATCTACTGGCTACTGTGCAGTACGCAAAACGGCGACTCGAGCACTCCGATGGCATTGTGCTGGTCGGCTGGTCACTGGGCGGTGTAGCGGCAGCGGGGCTGACGATCCGCGCACGAGACCTCGGTGTCGGTCTGGCGCACACCGTCTGCCTGGCCGGCGCTTTCATGGTCCCCGACCCGATCTCGCGCGAGGACCCGGACAAGCTTTTGGCGGACAATCCGGACAGCTCGCCGTTCACCCTGCTGCATGGCGTGGCCGATGACGTCATTCCGGTCGCGGCCAGCCGGGCATTCGCCGCCACCCTCGAGCAGAACGCCTGGCCAGTCAAGGTCGTCGAGCTGCCCGCCGACCATGGTTCGATCGCCGGCGCCAAGTATGACCCGGCGGCCGACCGCTACTCGGCTGCCACCGACTCCACGACACTGGCCGTCGCGGCCGACGTAGCGGCGCGAATCGCTAGCGTGGGCCCGGCATAAACTCGACGATCATTGCGATGGTTCGCGGTCTTCCTGCTCGTCGGACTCGTATTCAATGTCGAGCCGCTGTTCTGGGCGGCGAGTCTCGGCTCGGAGCGCTTGGGTGTAGTACAACTTGTCGCCCTCTATCAGCGGCGGCTGAACGATGCTGCGCGGCCACAGACGTTTGGTGCGGACGACGTCAGCTTCGATCGCATAGATGATCAGCGTCGCCTGCAGCGCCAGCCAGGAAAGAAGACCGAGCACCACGCCGAAGAATCCAGCGACGGCTTGGGCATGACGCAGCTGGTGGGCGACGATGAAGCTCGCAACACTGAGCAACAACTGCCAACCAACGGCGCTGATCGCCGCACCGGGCAACATCGCACGCGTTGGCACCGTGTTGGAAACCGCGACCCGAAAAAGCGCAAGGAAAAAGCCGAAGCCGAGCACTGTGCCGACAACGAAACTGACTATCCGCGCCGGCGTGCCTCCGAAGCCCCAGGAGGCTGCTACTCCGCCGGCCATGCCGGAGGCACCGGTGACGACGATGATGAGGCCCAGCACAACTAAACCTGCGATAGTGCGCAGATACCTGTGCGGAAGTCCGGGCCAATCCACTTTTGGAACGGCCCACACGGTGTTGAGCGCATTCTGCAGGCCGTTGGCGAAGCCACGAGCGCCATACATTGCGCCCAGGAACCCAACGATCAACGAGATCGTGGTGCCGCCGAAGGTCGCGACACCGAGCTGCTGGTGGATTTGGCCTCCGACAATAGGAAACTCCGCGAAAGCGGAGTTCAACAAGTGTTCCTGGATCGTGGGATGCGCTCGCAACACCGCGCCGGCGATGGCCGTCAGCGCCAGCAGAAGCGGAAACGTGGCGACGAACGAGTAGTAGGCCAATAAGGACACGAGATTGCCGCCTTGATCGTCACCGAACTTCTTGACGACCGCGATCGGGAACCCCACCACTGGATGCCGCTG
>JAFAQO010000225.1 GCA_019246375.1 Mycobacterium sp.
AGAGTGTCGACGTTGCCGCCGACGCTGGCCCCCAGCAGTTCCATGGTCAGAGCGTCTTGGCGGAGTTCCGGGATCTCGTCCTGCAGGCAACGCTGAATGTCGGCTGTCAACTCAGCCAGCCGGGGGTGCAGGCCGACAGCGATCTGCTGGACGCAGCGGTCCACATCGAGAGCGCCCACGCCACGCCGCGTCGCCACAAGGCAACGGTAAATCCTTTGCACCCACTGTCGTGGACGAATGAGCGCCCGGGTTTGTCTTCGGGCGACAACATGCGGCGCGTGGTTCGTCGGCTCACGACGGTGCCCGCCCCACTTCGGGTTCATAGTGTTGCGGATTACAAATCGCCCCCGCGGCAGAGGAGAACACATCATGAGCTTCACCAAGCCGGAATTTCCGCCGGTCGAGCCAGAGAAGTTCGTGACCGCGCCGCTCATGGAGCGGATCCGGTTCTTAACGCAGCACTGGACCGAGCACGGTTTCGGCTCCCCGCGGATGGTGCACGCGGTCTATATCGCCAAGCTAGTGCTGTTTTACGCGCTCGGCGGCGTCGTGGTCGCCACCGTAACATCCGGCCTTCCGGCGTTTTGGTATGTCGCAGAATGGTGGAACCAGCCCATCGTGTACCAAAAGGCGGTCTTGTGGACCGTGCTGCTCGAAGCGATCGGCGTCGCCGGATCATGGGGCCCGCTGGCCGGCAAAGTCAAGCCGATGACCGGCGGCATCCTGTTTTGGGCCCGGCCCGGCACGATTCGGCTGCGGCCGTGGAAGTGGGTGCCGCTCACCAGCGGTGACCGGCGCAGCTGGTCCGACGTAATCGTTTACCTCGCACTGCTCGTCAGCATTGCGGTTCCTCTGCTCGCACCGGGTATCCACAGTGTTTCATTGTCACAAGCCTTGCCGGACAACACTTCTGGATTGGTCAACCCGGCACTCCTGGTGGCACCGATGGTGCTCCTGGTGCTGATCGGGCTGCGCGACAAGACCGTGTTCTTGGCCGCGCGCGGTGAGCAGTACGTTCCCGCTATCTTTTTCTTCGCCACGCTGCCGTTCGTCGACATGATCATCGCACTCAAACTCTTGATCGTCGTGGTGTGGGTGGGCGCCGGTGTGTCGAAGTTCGGCAGGCACTTCGCCAACGTCATTCCACCGATGGTCAGCAACAGCCCATGTGTGCCGTTCAAGTGGCTCAAGCGTGCCCATTACCGCGACTTTCCGCGGGATCTGCGGCCGTCGCGGCAGGCTCACCTCATGGCCCACGTCGCCGGTACCACGGTGGAGATCGCTGCCCCACTGGTGCTGTTGTTCTCTACGCACAAGTGGCTGACGGTGGCGGCCGTGACCGTCATGGTCGGCTTCCACCTGTTCATCATCTCGACGTTCCCACTCGCGGTTCCCTTGGAGTGGAACGTGCTGTTCGCCTACGCGACGATCTTTCTGTTTCTCGGCTTCCCGGTTTGGCGCGGATACGCCGTGACAAACATGTCTTCGCCGTGGTTAACCGCCGCAGTGGTCGCCGCGCTGGTGCTCTTTCCCATCCTGGGCAACTTCCGACCCGACAAGGTGTCGTTCCTGCCCTCGATGCGCCAGTACGCGGGCAACTGGGCGTCGGCGCTGTGGGCGTTCGCTCCGGGCGCCGAAGCGAAATTGAACGCGGTCACGCGCACGGCCACGAACCAAATCGACCAGTTCATCGCGTTCGGATACGAACCGCAGTGGGCCGACGTCACGATGCAGCGCATCATCGCCTGGCGGGCGATGCACAGCCAGGGCCGGGGACTGTATTCGGTGCTGTTGAAGACGTTGCCCGACATCGACAGCCGGGCGGTGCGCGAGGGCGAATTCGTATGCAACTCGTTGATCGGCTTCAACTTCGGCGACGGGCACCTGCACAACGAAGACCTCATCGCCGCGGTGCAGCGCGAGGCGGCGTTCGAACCCGGTGAACTGATCGTGGTGTGGGTGGAGTCGCAAGCCTGGGGCAGCAGTGTGCAGCACTACAAGGTGATCGACGCCGCTCTCGGAGTGATCGAGCGTGGCACATGGAAAGTCGCTGACGCGGTCAACGAGCAGCCCTGGCTTGCCAACGGCCCGATCCCGACGAAGGTCACGTGGTCCCTAGCCCATCCACCCGCTCGTAGCGTGTTCGCTGCGCGAACCACTGTTCCCGACGCCTAGGGAGTTTCGATGCATTTCTCGATGTTGCCGTACAAGCGGGCCGCACGGGATCCGTTCGGCCCGGCATTGGCCGATGAGCCCAACGGCCGGCTGACCAACATCCAGTTTTTCGACCGTGTCCGAGTGGCAGCCGACCGACTCGCGCGGGCAGGCGTCGGACCGGGGGATGTGGTGGCGGTCAAGCTGCCCAACCGGGCAGAGCTGATTATCGCGCTGTTTGCGGCGTGGCGATTGCGCGCCGCTGCGACACCGATCAATCCAGCCCTTACTGCCGCCGAAGTCGCCTATCAACTGGCAGACTCGTCGGCCCGCGTCTTGATATGCGACGACGACTCGTCGGCTCCCGTCACCGTCATCACGTTGGCCGAGTTGTCAGAACCGTCGGGTCCACCAGAGCAGGCTGTCGATCACTCAGACGATGACCTTGCTTTGCTCATCTACACCAGCGGCACCACTGTACGGCCAAAGGGCGTCGAGCTCACGCATGCCAACATCATGGCCATGGCGCAGTCCATAGCCGGGTGGATGAAGATGGGCACCGAGGCGCACAGCCTGCTGATTCTTCCGCTATTTCACGTCAACGGGATCGTCGTCAGCGTGCTGTGTCCCCTGCTGGCCGGCGGACAGGCCACGATTGCCGGTCGATTCCGCCCGACGACGTTTTTCGAGATCGTAGAAAAGGTTCGGCCAACGTACTTTTCGGCGGTTCCGGCGATATACGCCATGCTGACCGCTCTGCCCGATAACGTGACACCAGACGTCAGCCCACTGCGATTCGCGATCTGCGGGGCCGCGCCGATGCCAGTGGAGCTCATCCAGCGATTCGAGCAGCGATACGGCATCCCGATCGTAGAGGGCTACGGCCTTTCCGAGGGAACGTGCGCCACCACCAGCAATCCAGTCGACGGGTTGCGTAAGCCCGGCACCGCCGGCGTGGTGCTACCCGGTCTGACGGTCGCGATCACGGACCAGCACGGCGATCTTGTGCCGGCCGGCACGGCCGGCGAGGTGGTTATCA
>JAFAQO010000590.1 GCA_019246375.1 Mycobacterium sp.
AATAACGTTTTTATTACGGCGCGGTCGAAAATAGGAGGAAATCGCAGTATTGCAATGGCCAATTAAATTGGCAGCCTAACCGTCACGAACAGGAGTTTGCGGGCGCTCTGATAACGGCTTCTGCCCTGCGCCTGATACCGACGACACTCAGCGGCCGGCGGAGGTCAACGACCGCAGATCGGCAGCGGAGTTGACGTTGGCCAGCGACCGGCATTCCGCCATGACAATCCGCTGCGCGTCGACGGTGTTGACCAAAGCACGCATTGAGCGCTCCCCCGAGGCCACCAGCGCGTCGACCCGCCCGGCCAAATCGGTTCGGTACACCGCAGCCAGGTAGTGGTCGCGGCCGTCCCACGGCAACACCACATCGGCGTCCACCTGAGCGGCCAAGCCGGCCAGGTCGGCGATCAAATCGGCGGTGAGGAAGGGCATGTCGACCGCGCAGACGAACGCACGCGCCGCCCCGGCCTCCGCGGCCGCGCGCAAGCCCCGCCCGGTCGCCAGCAGCGGCCCTACACCACGTAGCTCGTCGCGCACGACCCGCGCCGGCAGCATGGGCAATGGCTGCCCCGGTGCTGCCATTACGAAAACGGGCTGGCACCGCTGGCTCACGATGCCGACAACCTGCTCGACCATGGTCGTCGCACCGCCGGCGCGGTCAGCCGCCGGTGACTGGCCGGCGCGTGGGACTGCAGACCGCTGAGGTACCCGCAGGGTGGCTTTGTCTCGACCCATACGGCGCGACGCACCACCCGCCAGCACGATCCCCGCCAAGGGCACTGGCTCCCGTTCGGCCACCTTAGGAGACGGTCCAGGTGTCCCGTCCGTGCAGCAGCGATTGCAGCGCGGCGCGGCTAAAGGGGGCCTTCTCCTTCGCGGCGCTGACCTGTGTACGGGCCGCGTCATCGTAGGTCGGCCGCGTGATCTGGCGGAAGACGCCCATCACAGTGTGCTCGAGGTTCTGGTCGGACAGCCGCGACAGTGCGAAGGCATAGGCCGGGTCAACGGAGTGCGCGTCGTGCACGACGATCTCGTCGACGCTGACGTCGGCGGTTTTGGCCACTTCGAGACCGAACCCCGACCGCACCACACAGTATTCGTCGTTGGCACCGAAGATGATCGACTCGCCGTGGCGCACGTTGATGACCCGCTCCTCGGCGCCTTCCTTGCGCAGTGCGTCGAATGAGGCGTCGTTGAAGATCGGGCAGTCCTGCAGAATTTCGATCAGAGCGGATCCCCGGTGCTGGGCGGCGGCCCGCAATACTTCGGACAGCCCCTTGCGGTCGGAGTCCAGCGCACGGCCGACGAAGCTGGCCTCGGCTCCCAGCGCCAGCGACACGGGGTTGAACGGCTGGTCAAGCGATCCCATCGGCGTCGACTTGGTGACCTTGCCCACCTCGGACGTTGGCGAATACTGGCCCTTCGTCAGACCGTAGATCCGGTTGTTGAACAGCAGAATTGTCAAGTTGACGTTGCGGCGCAACGCGTGGATTACGTGGTTGCCGCCGATCGACAATGCGTCCCCGTCACCGGTAACCACCCATACCGACAGATCCTCGCGAGCCAGCGCCAGACCGGTCGCGATGGCCGGCGCCCGCCCGTGGATGGAATGCAAACCATAGGTTTCGAGGTAGTACGGGAACCGGCTGGAGCAGCCGATACCGCTGACGAAGACGATGTTCTCGCGGCGCAGTCCGAGCTCCGGCAGGAAGTTGCGGATGGTGTTGAGGATGACGTAGTCACCGCAGCCCGGACACCAGCGGACTTCCTGGTCAGTGGTGAAGTCCTTGGCCTTCTGCGGTTGCTCGCTGGTGGGCACGCAAGCGTTTTTCGTCGAGCTTCCAGTCACACCGAGGTCAGTGCCCGCCAGATTGCCGATCGCGCTAGTCATAAGCGCCGCTCCTCCTCATCGCTTCGCTCTGCATCGTCGCCGGCGGAGGTCATAAGCGCCGCTCCTCCTCATCGCTTCGCTCTGCATCGTCGCCGGCGGAGGTCATAAGCGCCGCTCCTCCTCATCGCTTCGCTCTGCATCGTCGCCGGCGGAGGTCATAAGCGCCGCTCCTC
>JAFAQO010000370.1 GCA_019246375.1 Mycobacterium sp.
GCGGTGCAACGTCGCGACGCCCGGGCACCGCAAACCAAACTGGAGTCTTCGGGCGGGTTGTCGCTGGACGCCGCCGCGGACTATGCCGGCACTGGTGTGGATTACCTCGCCGTCGGCGCGCTCACCCACTCGGTGCGCGTGCTCGACATCGGCTTGGACATGTAATCGGCGCTTCCTCACCACCGCGGCGGCGCTGCTCCGCGACCGAAGCCCCAAGTCGACTGGCCTAGTCGCGGTTTTGCCGGGGCGGCAGGCAGCGTCCGGAAATCGGTAGCCAGTACAGGTTCGGGGTCGGTGCCCTCCGTGATAGCGAGACACGGTGCGGTGAAATCACATTCGCGACAGTGCGCGGCGGGTGTCGGATAGATGATCGGCCAGCTGGTCATTTCGGCCGCCTCGGCCGCGATCAGCATGCCAACCGAGGTGATTTCATGACGGCTTCGGCGGATGCGCGTGCGGCGCAGCAAGCCGGCAGTGCGCTGTTCGGTCCGGTTCACCGCTTCGGGCCGCGCCTCCTGCGCCGAAACCCGCCGGTGCTGGGGCAGCGATCGACCTCCGCCGCTTGGCTCATGTTGTGCGACAGTCTTTTCCATGCGTTTCGCCGTCAGGTCGGTGGCTGGGAACTTCAGCGGGCCGTCGATGCGCACCTCGTTGTGGATCGTTCCGGCGATCTCCACGCCGATGTAGTCCTGCTCGAAGGCCCAACAGGCCGCTACTGCCTCCTCATCGCGGAGCAGCGTTTCCAGGTCGTGCCATTCGTCGACGACCTGGTGGCGCACCACCCAGTATTCGTCGGCGGCGTCCGCGGCGACCAGGTCGACCCGGCATGAGTAGATCACCGGAGATCCGTCGTGGACCACCAACCCGCATCCGGGTTCGTCCGGAGCGGGCACCATCGCTGCCACATCGGTGTTGATCTTGACCGGGGCGAAGTCGTCGACGGTGCTGGCCCAGGCGTCATAGCAATCCAGGAGCGCTGCGCCCCGGGCGAGCAGACCGGACGCGCCCGCGTCGTCCAGCGACCGCTGCAGTGCCCTGTGCACCAGCGGTTGCGTCACTTCGTGTTGCCAGTCCCAGGTGCCGGGGTAGTAGTAAACAGCGAGGGCGTCCTTCAGCGCCGCCGGCAGAGCAGGTTCGATGACTTCGGCGGGTTGCAGATTGCGCCGGTGCGGCGAGGCGAAATCCCACTGTCGCCGGCAGCGTTTGAACCGGGCGCGCTCGTCGGCGGTAATCAGATAGTCCACGGCATACCCGTCGATCAGTGATGGTGCGGCCAGGGGTCGTCGATCGGCCACCGGCAGCGGTCTGCGGCGTCGGCCATCGACTCGAGTTCGGCGAGCAGGTCGTCGAAGAACGCGTGCAGCCGTGCCGGTTCGTCGAAGGGCCAGGCCGCCGAGAATGACATCCATACGTCGGGATCACCTGTGGCCGATGGGCTTTCGCTGCCGACTATCCGCCAGTCGTAGGTGTCACCGGTGCGCTCGAGGTACAGGATGTCATCGCGATCGGGGCTTGCCGCCACGATCGAGGCGAAGAGTTCATCTCGTGTCATGGTGCGCCTCGCCTGTCCAGGATAAGGCGTGGCGCAAAGACGCGAGGCCGCGTCAACCGGCCCTGGCTGCGCTAGCGGCGAAGCAGCGAGCGCGCTGCGGACTTGGCGGCGTTCAGCGCGGTCGCATCGCCGGCGATCCGGGACAGGATCAGCGCTCCCTCGATCAATGAAATCACCGCGACAGCAACATTTTCCGCATCATCTGCGGACCAGCCTTCAGAGCGCAGCCGCTCTTCGATCGCCACATACCAACCCTTGAAGGCACGCGCCGAGGCCGCACGCACGGGCGGACTCGCGTTCACCGACTCGGTGGCAATCGGCTCGATTGGGCAGCCGTCGCGCTGGTCACCGGTCAGACCAGCCACGAGCACGTCGATCCACCGGTCCACGATGTCAGCCACCGAGCGGTCGGTGGCAAGAAATCTGCGTAGTAGTTGCTCGATGGCGGCCCCGGCGGTGTCGACGACCGCCGCGGCCAGTTGCTCCTTGCCTTGCGGAAAGTGGTGATACAGCGACCCGGGCTTGATGCCGGCCTCGCCGAGAATCTGGCTGAGTCCGGTGGCCGCATAGCCCTGGCGGCGGAACAGGGTCGCGGCGGTGTCGACCAGCGCCGCACGGCTGCGATCAGGTCTCGGCATAGTATTGACAATACTTGAGTGATCGCTCAAGAATGCTGAGATGAGGCAACTGACATTCGAAGAAGCCGGGCGATACGCATGGCGCACGGTGGCCGATCCGAAAATTGCGGCGCCCGAACAGGCGCTAGTTCGGCCCCTGACGGTGGCCTGTTGTGATCTGGATGTCGGTGTCTGCCAAGGCTGGCTGCCGGTGCCGCCGGGACACGCAGTCGGGCACGAGGGGCTGGCTGAGGTCATCGGTGTGGGCAATGGTGTGAGCAGCGTCCGGGTGGGCGACCGGGTGGTGGTGCCCTTTCAGATCAGCTGCGGAACCTGCCGCGAATGCCGCCGCGGCGTTACGGGTTCGTGTGGCTCGGTGCCGTTGATGGCGACCTACGGGATGGCCCCGATTTCCGGCCTGGATGGCGGGGGCTTCATGTCGGATCTGGTGCTGGTGCCCTACGCGGACGCGATGTTGATCTCGATCGAAGAGACGGTCGACCCGGTCGCAATCGCTTCGCTGTCGGACAACATTCCCGACGGCTGGCGCGCGGTGGCGCCCTATGCAACCGAGCTAGCCAGCCTCAATCAGGTCGATCGCCGCGTACTGGTGGTCGGCCGATTGTCGATCGGGCTGTATGCGGCCGCCTTCGCGGCAGTGTTGGGAGCCCACGTGGACTATGTCGACACCGACGCGCAGCGGCTAGCGGCCGCCGAGAAAGTCGGTGCCGTCGTGCATGACCGCCAGACGCCGGACAAGTCCTGGGATCCGTATCCCGTTACTGTGCACACGTCTGCTGACCCGTCACGACTCACCGCCACGCTGCGCGCGACCTGGCCAGACGGAATCTGCACCGACACCGGGGTCTACTTTCAGCCCACGGTGAATATGCCGTTGCTGCAGATGTACACGCGCGGAGTGCGGTTCGTCACCGGGCGCGTCAGCGCGCGTGCCGTCATCCCGGACGTCCTCCGGCTGCTCGCCGGCCGATGCGACCTCTCGCCAGTCATCGACCGGGTCGTTCCGTGGGAGGAAGCCCCGGCGGTCTGGCCGACGATGACCGGCAAGACCGTCTTTACGCGGCTTTAGGCGATGTCGGCGACGAGGACGCCGAGCCGGCGCGACTGCAGCCGGGCCGGCCCCGGCAGCACCTCGTTGCCCTGCGAGCCGGCCGGCACGATCCGCGGGTTGGTGATGTGCACGGTGCTGCGGATGAACTGCACGTCGGCCTCACCGGCGGCCAGCACGTTTTTGACCCAATCGGTCTTGCCGTGACCGAGCACGATTGCCAGCACGTTGCCCTTGCGGTATGCGGTCACGATCGTTTCGTAGGGTTTGCCGGACTTTCGGCCGCGATGTTTGATGATCGAGGCACCCGGTAGATATCGCGCGAGCGGTTTCATCGCCGGGTTCATGTATTTGACCTGCCACCGCTCGAACCACGGCGGAAACATCATCGGCACGCCCGGGGCACTGTTGGGTCGATCCTTGGTGGACATGGCAGCTCCGATCGCAGAAAGCGGATTTGCGGTCACTGTACCGGTCGAATATCCGGTTGAGCTGCCTGGGACAATGGGCAGCGTGAACGTCATGGCCCGAATCGACCTGCGGGGCGCAGCGCTGTCCGCTGCCCGGCTCCGGGCCGCGCTACCGCGCGGTGGGGCCGACGTCGACGCCGTGCTGCCGACGGTGCGCCCGATCGTGGAAGCTGTCGCCGAGCGGGGCGCCGAGGCCGCCCTGGAGTTGAGTGAGTCGTTCGACGGCGTCCGGCCATCGGCGGTGCGGGTGCCGCCCGGCGCGCTGGACGAGGCGATGGCCGGCCTGGACCCCGACGTCCGGGCCGCTCTGCAAGTGGCGATCGAGCGGGCCCGCGCCGTGCACGCCGCTCAGCGCCGCGATGACGCCACCACCACGCTCGGACCGGGGGCAACGGTCACCGAGCGCTGGGTTCCCGTCGACCGGGTCGGCCTGTACGTGCCCGGTGGCAACGCGGTCTACCCGTCGAGCGTGGTGATGAACGTGGTGCCGGCGCAGGCCGCGGGTGTGCGTTCACTGGTAGTGACCAGCCCGCCGCAACCACGTTTCGGCGGCCTGCCGCACCCGACGATCCTGGCCGCAGCCCGGCTGCTCGGCGTCGACGAGGTCTGGGCCGTCGGCGGAGCCCAAGCGGTGGCGTTGCTGGCCTACGGTGGCGTCGACACCGACGGCGGCGAGCTGGAACCGGTCGACATGATCACCGGGCCGGGCAACATCTACGTCACCGCCGCCAAGCGGCTGTGCCGCTCCCGGGTCGGTATCGACGCCGAAGCCGGGCCCACCGAAATCGTCATCCTGGCCGACCACACCGCCGACCCGGCGCATGTGGCCGCCGACCTGATCAGTCAGGCCGAGCACGACGAGCTGGCCGCCAGCGTGTTGGTCACGCCCAGCGCGGAACTGGCCGATGCCACCGACGCCGAGCTGGCCGGCCAGCTGGAGACGACAGTGCACCGCGAGCGGGTGATGGCCGCGCTGAGCGGACCGCAGTCGGCGATCATCCTGGTCGACGACCTCGACGCCGGCATCCGTACGGTCAATGCTTACGCCGCCGAACACCTGGAAATCCAGACCGCCGACGCGGCCGAGGTCGCGACCAAAATTCGTTCGGCCGGTGCGATCTTCGTCGGCCCATGGTCGCCGGTGAGCCTCGGCGACTACTGCGCGGGCTCCAATCACGTGTTGCCGACCGCCGGCTGCGCCCGGCATTCCAGCGGGCTGTCGGTGCAGACCTTCCTGCGTGGCATTCACGTGGTCGACTACAACGAGGCCGCGCTCAAAGACGTCACCGGGCATGTGATCACGCTGGCCAAGGCCGAAGACCTGCCCGCGCACGGCGAGGCGGTACGGCGGAGGTTCGAGCGATGACCCGGCCACGACTGCGGGTCACCCTGGACGAACTGCCGCTGCGCGACGACCTCCGCGGAAAATCGCCCTACGGCGCACCGCAATTGGCCGTCCCCGTGCGGCTCAACACCAACGAGAACCCGCATCCGCCCACCAAGGCGCTCGTCGACGACGTGGCGGCGTCGGTTCAAGCCGTCGCCGGCGACCTGCACCGATATCCCGACCGCGACGCGGTGGCGCTGCGCACCGATCTGGCCGC
>JAFAQO010000418.1 GCA_019246375.1 Mycobacterium sp.
CGGCCAGCCGTTGCCGGGTGTCATCGGTGGCCGCTGCACAGGTGAGCACCAGCGGCGGCACCTCGGTTCGGGTGAACACCGGCATATCGCGGTCGAGGCGACCGGACTGGGTGACGATCGCCAGCTGCGGGACTTCGCTTTGCCCCCGGGCCTGGCGGTGCTGTCGCTCAGCGACGGTCAGCCGGGCACCGCCATAGCTTTCGACCCGTACCGTACCTGCACCGACGACGATGACGTCGGCCAGCGCACGCAGCAGGTTGAACAACGCCCGGTCGCCCGGTCCGCCCAGGCCGCCGGTGGTGCCGCCGACGGTGGCCCCGCCGTCGAGGCTGGCAATGAAGTTCGCCCGGACCCAGAGACGGTCGGCCGGATAGACGTAGAGCTGGGGGAGTTCACCGTCGCTGAGCTCGCGGACCGACCCCAGCAGCCTCACAGGTGTTCCGGCGGCTTGGCCGGCTTCGGGGTCGGGCATGTGCATGATTGCAGCACGTCGCTACAGCGCTTGCATGCACGGCCCCTCGCGTGCGGAGGCCGCCGGGCGGGCGGGTCGTCTGGTGGATCGCCGGCCGAGCGTCTCCCCGGAGCGGCTGGTTGTGCTGATCGCCGGCGCCCGAAGCTAGAGCTCACGGACCATGACGTAATCGTGCTCGGCACGAGCACCCACTTGGAATGCTCTGGCGCCGTTGACCCTAAATCCGTGCTTGGCGTAAAAGTGTTGTGCTCGTTGATTTTCCTGATTGACGCCCAGCCAGACGCAGCGCGCGCCACAATCCGTGGCCGCGGCCAGCGCGGAATTCATCAGCGCGGTCGACACCCCGGTGCCCTGCTTGTCGGGTAGCACGTACATCTTCGAAAGCTCGACGGCCGGGCGAACGCTGACAGCTCGCTGCACGTCGCTGTCGTCGCCGGTGCCGCGAACAAGCATGGCGTATCCGACAATTCGACCGTCTTGGTGTGCGGTCAGAATCACTCGCTCAGGATCGGTCAGATACTGAGTGAAACGCAGCACGGACAGGTTCGCATCGATGAACGATGCGATGTTCTCGGCAGTCGCCGACGCTGGACAGGCCAGCGGAAACGTGGATGCGGCGAGCGCGGCGAGCTCCTCGGCATCGACGCAAGCCGTCGTAGCGATGTGCACATCCAGCACGGCTCTACGGTAGCCAATGCCGGCTTACGTCAAAGATTCCACTGTGCGAGGGCGGTAGCCGGTCTTGCGGTCGAGCAGCACGACGTTGCAGACCGGATCGCGGTAGGGTTGGGCGCCTTGATCGTGTGGATCGTCGCGATCCGCGAAAACCGATAGAGGAGAAGGCGGGCCGTGCTCAGTCGACTGTCCCGGTGACCAGCGACTCCAGCGCGGCGGTCAGATCAATCTCCACGCGACCCTTGTCCAGGCCGGCTTGATGCAGCGGGCCCGCACCGCCTTCCAGTTCGAGCAGGGCGAGCAGCAGATGTTCGGTGCCGATGTAGTTGTGGCCGAGTCGAAGTGCCTCCCGGAAGGTGAGCTCGAGTGCTTTGCGGGCGGGACCGCTGAACGGAATCAGTTCTCGGCGCTCTCCGGTCGCCTGCGGCAATGTCACTGCGGCACGGACCGCATCGGCGTCGACCTCTTGCACTTTGAGCAGTCTGGTGGCCAGGGCGTCGGGATCGCTGAGTACGCCCAACACGAGGTGATCCGGCGTGATCTCGTTGTTGCCTGCCTTCTGCGCGGCGGTTTGGGCGGCGACGACGGCGTTGCGGGCACGCGGCGTGAAGCGTTCGAAGCCCTGGCTGGGATCCAGAGTGGCAGTCTCCGTCCGCGGGACGAACCGCTTCTGCGCGGCCTGCTTGCTGACGCCCATGCTCTTGCCGATGTCGGTCCAAGAGGCTCCGGAGCGGCGTGCCTGATCGACGAAGTGCCCGATCAGGTGGTCGGCGACTTCACCGAGATGCTCGGCGGCCAGGACTGCGTCGGCGAGCTGATCGAGCACGTCGGTGTGCACTTGCTTGATGGCGTTGATCAGGTCATCGAGACGGACGGGATACGCGGTGGAAATCTGCTCCGGCATGTCGTCAACACTAGGTTGACGGTCGCGGTTCGTCAACAGCGGGTTGACGCCTGCTGGCTCTGCCGGCGGTCACCGGCGGGTCAGCATGAGCGTGTGTCTGAGCCGTGGTTCAGCCCTTCGAGTAGCCACGGCGCACGGTCCGATCCAAGATGCCAAGGGTGGCGCGTAGTGCGAGCTCGGAGATAACCGGGAAAATCCCCGCGTCGCGCCACTTTTCGTCGATATTCGACCAGTCGTAAAACGAGGTGACCAGTGTGCCCGTGCCATTTGGGGCGGGTTCCAGGCGGTAGCCGTATACATGGCCAATCTGTGGCCGAATCCGGCCCAGAACCGTCCAGGAGATCAGCCGGTCCGGGTCGAAATCGCGGATGCTGACGGTGACGTCGTACTTGCCAAACTCGGGGAAGTCGTTCAGCGCCTCGCGATCCATATGAACGACGAAGCTGTCACCGGCCGCGGCCACGGGCTCTCCCTCCGCGTCCTGCAGCATCCCGGATGAGTCGATGGCGACGTGTCCCTGCGGGTCGCAAAGCAGCGCGAAGATGTCTGCGGCCGGGGCGGCGATGGTGCGCTGAACCTCGATTCGTTCGGCCATCGCCTGATCATGGCAGATGCCGTGCTCGCTGGTCGCTCTTCGCGCCGGCAGCACCTCCGGTGATGTAGGAGTGGCCCGTTTAAGGCGCGAAACCTGCCCAGCTCCGGCTAGTCGAGCGCTGATGCGCCCCGCGCATGCTATTTGTCGGCGGCTCGAAGCAAGATGTCAGCCACCGCTGACGGCCGCGAAAGAAGCGGAGAGTGACTGCCCGGTAGCTCCACGATGTCGGCGCCAATGTCGCGAGCGATCCGCCTCGACCACTCAGGGTTAAGCATCTGATCCTCGGTGCAAACAATGGACGTTGAACTCGCGGTGGGAAATTCGGCTAGCAACAGAGGCGCGGTAAACGGGTAAGCCGACTGAGGCCGAAGACGATCGAATGCGGCCACCACGATCTGCTCATCGCAGTCCGCGTAGAACAGTTCTCGAGCACTGTCGATATCAACCCATACCGTTCTTGACTGCTCGTCAGGCTCAGCCAATCCCTTGCCCCACTGGGGATTCACCATGTCGCGCTGTTCCCGCCATTGGTCAAACAAACTGCGTCCCACGGCTGGAACCGCGGCACACAGATAAATCAGATGCCGAACTGGTCGCCGAGCCGCAACCAACGTCGCAGTGGGACCGCCCAACGAGTGACCGACGACCACCACATCGTCGTCGCGCCTATTAAGGGCAGCGCAAACGACATCAGCGTAGGCGTCGAACGTCGTCGCCGACACGTCATCACATGGCAAGTCCGGTGCGACCGGATCATGGCCT
>JAFAQO010000591.1 GCA_019246375.1 Mycobacterium sp.
AGAAGGTGGCCCGAACCGCGAACGCAATAAAATGAAGGTTTGCAGCAGCGGCGGTAAAACTGGGATTGACCGGTGCCGTTGGCGGGAGAATCCTTAGAGTGATCGCCGGGACGCAGCCAACTACCGCGACGATCCGGGAGGGGAATGAGTTCGGAACACGCAACAGAGCAGGTCCCGCTGGCCGACATTCAGGAGGGTGACACGATCCAAGATCCCGAGTCTGGTCAGTGGTTCACCGTCACCCGAACGGCGGACGGCACAACGAGTGTCACTCACAAGCACTCAGATGGCGACACGACGGTCATCGAAGGGTATCGCGTTTACTACGGCGACGAACGACAAGGTGAGCAAGTCGATTCCGGGTGCGTCATAGATTCCCGGTCCACTAAAGGCCTTGTCATTCGCCAGGTGCGAGAGTAATCGCGAGCGCCCGTGTGACGGCAAACGCGCCAAGATAGCAGATGTTTGCACGGCAGTTCGCCCGCGCGAGTGGCCGCCCAAAGTGGTCCGCCTGACGACGAACTTCCGGCCACCGCGCCTCCTGCATGAATAACAAGATGGCAGATTGCTGAATGGTGACTTGCGCGGTAGGAGCTGAGGCGTTAAGGGTTGCCAGCGTGCGGCACCGGGAGACTATCGACTCCGAGTTGCGGTGCTGGCTGCCGTGCGTCGTACCATCCGCGACGAAGGTGGCCCAATGCCGACCACCGCACCGATGGATGAGTTGCTGGATGAGTGCCTAGCGCACCGCGGCCGGGCCGGCGAGGACACGGCAGTCGACACTTAGCGGCGGCCCGTAGACCGTCGCACCACATTCGAGGCACGTCCAGCTTGTATGGCCGCCCCGGCACGAGCACGGTTGGTGACAAGCACCCGATTCGCGCCGAGCAGGTGACCGCGCGGGCAGCGCTGCGGCGGCCGGGCCATTGATCGGCCATCGGTGCAGCGGACCAGCTCGCCGACTGCGGGCATGCTGCCAGGCTAGTCCGGCTACTGATGTTTGCGGCATGGTCGAACTGGTTACAGGGCGATTGCTTGGGGGGCGTTGCAAACGATGCTTGGGGGGATAAATGAGCGGCTATCAGACCGTGGTGGTTGGGACCGACGGCTCGCAGACGTCATTGCATGCGGTCGACCGCGCAGCCGAGATCGCCGCCGAGTCGAACGCGAAGTTGATCATTGCGACCGGGTACTCCACCCAAAGGGACGATTTGCGCGCGGCCGACGTCCTGAGAGGCGAGGCCTATATGGTGCAGGGCAACGCGCCTATCTACGCGATCCTGCGCGACGCCCGAAATCGGGCGAAGGCGTCCGGGGTGAAGAGTATTGAGGAGCGGCCGATTAAGGGTGCTCCGGTAGCCGCGCTGGTCGACGTCGCCGTGAAAGCGAAGGCCGATCTGCTGGTAGTCGGCAATGTGGGGCTGAACGCGCGGTACGCGATCCTTGGGCGGCTATTTTCGATCCCCGGCAAAGTCTCGCGCAGGGCCAAAACCGACGTGCTGATCGTGAACACCACCGGCCGACCTGTTTGAAAGTTTGTGCTGCTTTCGAGTCAGTCCGCCTACCGTAATCCAAGGAGGAGAAAATGAATGGTTTGAGTGCATTCCTCCGCTATATCTTACCGCCGGTTAGTGTGGTGGTATGCCTGTTTTTGTTCGTCATGACTAATCAATCCATCAACCTTGTCCTACGGTTCGTCATCAGCACGATGGTGCCGGCCGTCGTTGCAGTCGGCTATGTCGTGGTACTGATGTTCATTAATCGAAAAAATAAGGAGCCTCAAGAGTCATGACGAGCTTGAGGTGGCTCTTTCCATTGCCGGGCCAACGCCCTCGGTGGAGGGCAACACTGGAATCCGCCCGCGTGCCGATGCTGAACGCAGCTTCTCCAGCAGCGCGCCCAGACAAATTCCTCAGACGTCGTTGAACATGCCGAAGTTCCGATCACACAGGAATGCGGCGGCGTATTTCATGAACGAAAATCCGTCGTCGGTGATCTTGCCGTCGACAGTGTTGCCGCCGTGGTAGTAGACGCGCGCAGCCGTCATCGGGTCGTTTGGATGCTGATCGAGGACCACACACGCTCGATAGCCCCCAGCCAGTATGTCTTCGTCGGTCGAGTAGCGGCCATTAGGCAGCACGTACATGGGCAGCTGCCTTGCCGCCGCTATGAATAGTTTCTCATCGTTCGGGCCGTCCGCGTGAGCAGTCGTCGCAACCAGAATCAGCGCGACCAGGGCAGCAGCAGATGAGAAGACGCAACACCTGACAAACGTGCTTAGTCCACTCACCTAAACTTCCCCCTTTTACCTCCTCCTCCTCCTCCTCGTAGGGCTATTTAACGGCCTCGCTTGCAGCCGCAAGGCCATATGCCGGGACCGGGCGGTAGCTGGCTCGGCGCCGGCATCCAGAAGTGCGGTGGTAAACGCCTGCACGGTGGTTTTGGTGAACTCGGGTGCGGTGCCGGTGGACATACACCAGCGCAGAAACGCCAGCACACCCTCGCTGTAGGAGGTTACGGTTGAGGGAGACTTGCGTTCGGCCCTCAGCGCCAACCTCCACGACCCCAGTAGCTCGGCCAGGTCCGGCAAACTTTCCGTCACCTAGTTATTTTGACGTACAACGCTGTACTTACGCGTTATCTTCGACCTTGCGTGGAAACCTCCAGGTCGAAGGACGATTCGGTGAGAGCAGCCGTTCAACATATTTGGCGATCACATCGACCTCGAGATTCACCGGTGTCCCGACCGGGGCGCGACCTAAAACGGTCAGATCCATGGTGGTCGGGATCAGCGACACCTCGAACCAGTCTTGGCCAAGCGCGGAAACGGTCAACGAAATGCCGTCGACGGTGATCGAGCCCTTTTCGACGACGTAGCGAGCCAGCGCGGGGGGCAGCGTGATGCGCACCACCTCCCAATGCTGCGACGGCGTGCGTGCCAGTATCTCCCCGGTGCCGTCCACATGGCCCTGCACGATGTGGCCGCCGAGCCGGCTGTTGAGGGCCGCGGCGCGCTCGAGATTCACCGGGCTGCCGACCCGCAGCTCACCGAGGTT
>JAFAQO010000522.1 GCA_019246375.1 Mycobacterium sp.
TCCCCCGGCGACGATGCAGAGCGCGCAGCGCGATGAGGAGGAGCCGGGACATTTACTCTAGCCTGGGCGACATGAACGGTCGCGTCGCGTTGCGAGCGGGGATCCCGCCGTTCTACGTGATGGATGTCTGGCTGGCCGCGGCCGAGCGCCAGCGCACCCACGGCGATCTGGTGAACCTGTCGGCCGGACAACCGAGTGCAGGGGCACCCGAGCCGGTGCGCGCCGCCGCGGCTGCGGCGTTGCATCTCAACCAGTTGGGTTATTCGGTGGCTCTTGGTATTCCGGAGTTGCGCACCGCGATCGCGGGGTCGTATCTGGATCGGTACGGTCTGCAAATCGATGCCGACGATGTGGTGGTGACGACCGGGTCGTCGGGCGGGTTTTTATTGACGTTCCTGGCCTGCTTCGACGTCGGCGACCGGGTAGTGGTCAGCAGTCCCGGCTACCCTTGCTACCGCAACATCCTGCACGCGCTCGGGTGCGAGGTCGTCGAGCTCGAATGCGGACCGGAGGCCCGGTTTCAGCCGACGGCGCAGATGCTCGCCGAGGTCGACCCACCGGTGCAGGGCGTCGTGGTAGCGAGCCCGGCCAACCCGACCGGGACCGTCGTTCCGCCGGTCGAGCTGGCGGCGATCGCGTCATGGTGCGACGCCTCCGGGATTCGGCTGATCAGTGATGAGGTGTACCACGGACTGGTCTACCAGGGTGCGAAGCAGACCAGCTGCGCCTGGCAGACATCACGAAATGCCATGGTCGTCAATAGCTTTTCGAAGTACTTTGCGATGACGGGATGGCGGCTGGGCTGGCTGCTGGTGCCGCCCGAACTGCGCCGCGCGGTGGACTGCCTGACCGGCAACTTCACCATCTGCCCGCCGGTGCTGCCACAGTATGCCGCCGTCGCGGCGTTCACCCCGGAGGCGGTCGCGGAAGCCGACGGGCATCTGCACCAGTACGCCATCAACCGCGCGCTGCTGCTCGAGGGTCTACGTGAGCTCGGGGTGGACCGGCTGGCCCCGACGGACGGAGCTTTCTATGTTTATGCCGACGTCTCGGATTTCACCACCGACTCGATGGCATTCTGCTCGAAGTTGTTAGCGGACACGGGCATTGCGATCGCTCCCGGCATTGACTTCGACACCGTGCACGGCGGGTCGTTCGTCCGGCTGTCCTTCGCCGGGCCGGCATCGGATATCGAAGAGGCACTGCGCCGCATGCGGCCGTGGCTAAGCGATCAATAGGGTGGCGGCTGGTAGCGCGGCGAGCCAGGCCGCGGGTTATCGACGCCTTTCGACAAGACGCCCTCTGTAGGGTTGTCCCTCGAGTGGTTTTCAGCCATTTGTCGCAGCTGCTGGGCCATCTGGCGGTCTTCCTGTGCGAACTCGCGGTGGCGAGCCGCGTGTTGCCGGTATTCGTCGCGATGACCGCTGTGTTCGGCTGCTTCCTCGTAGCTCTTTGCAGTCCGCTCTTGACTTTCCGCTGATCTTTCCAAGCTGTCAGCCGCAGATCGCTGAGCTTCCCTCGCCTGTCGCCCCACTTGCTCGGCTTGTTGACCGGCGCGGACTGCTTGTTCGGCGACCCTCAGCTGCGGGTCGCGTTCGGCCTCCCGGCCGCTATCTGTGTGTGCCATCAGCGTGCCCTTCTGCGTCGCCCGCAGGATTGACCCTGCGGATGCGGCTGAAACCGACTCAGTGAAAAGAGTCAGAAATTAGTCACTCGTTCTGCATGGAAGGATTGTTTTAGCGTGGCAACTCGCCTTCATGCGCTCAAATCAGGCGCAGTGGTGTTGAGCAGTCTCGGGTCCGGCTCAGCCGACAGTGTCGACAGCCCGCGCAGCGCACGGACCAGCGTGGGCCAATTGCGCGGATTATTGACGTTGATCCCGCCCAGCAGTTGTTTAAGCAAGCTTGCGGTGTCGAAATAAATGCGTTCGCAGACCAGTTTTTCGTGAGCGTCGAAAATGAAGTAGGCCGTCATCCGCACCCGGAAGCGCCGGCCGGTGGGTGGTATCCCGGTGAGCGGACCCCGGTGGGTGCCCAGAAGCCAGAACTCGACGATGACCGCGTCAGCACTGTGGCGCAGGGCGATGATCTCGTGGTGCTGGTCGGGAAACGCCACTCGGGTTTCGTGGTAGTAGCGGCGCACGTCCGCATCACCGTCGTGCACGGTCATCGTCGGGATCAAATCATAATGCGGGTGCGGGAAAGTGGATAACACGTCGTCCCAGTTCTGAGCGACCTCGTCATGGAAATGGTCGAGCACCAACTTCTGCCGAGCGCGGAGGGTGTCGGTGTTGGGAATGTCGAATTGGCTCATCGTCGCTGCGTTACAGCCAGGTATCCTGGGTGGTCGTGGTGAGGAAAGCCTCGAGGTCGTCGCGCCACTGCGCCGGAGTGGTCTTGTCCGGTTCGATGCCGGTGTAGTCGCCGCGATAGAACAGCAGCGGCCGTGGCTTGATCTTGGGTACCTCCGACAACGACTGCACCGCACCGAACACCACGAAATGGTCGCCGCCGTCGTGCACCGAGGCCACTGTGCAGTCGATGTAGGCCAGTGATCCGTCAATGATCGGCGATCCCGAAGGCGCTGCGCTCCAATCGATTCCGGCGAACTTATCGGCTTCTTTGGAGCCGAAGCGGGCCGAAACTTGTTTCTGCTTCTCGGTCAGTACGTTGACGCAGAATTTCCCGCTGGCTTCGATGGCTTTCCAGGACCGCGACACCTTGGTCGGGCAGAACAGCACCAGCGGCGGCTCTAGCGACAGCGCCGCGAACGACTGGCAGGCGAAGCCCACCGGGACGTCGTCGTGCACGGTGGTGATGATCGTGATGCCGGTGCAGAACTGACCCAGCACGTTGCGGAACGTGCGTGGGTCGATCGGCTCCGACATCGCTAGCCGCGCATGCCGACCGTGAAGTCGTGACCCCACAAGCTCACAGCGGTGCTCTCCCGGGCGATCCAATTGTGATCGTCGACCTGCCGACCCTCGCAACCGAATTCGATGTCGAATCCGCCGGGCGTCTTCATGTAGAAGGACAACATAAGGTCGTTGACGTGCCGTCCCAGCGAGGCTGACATCGGTACCTTGCGGCGCAACGCCCGGTCCAGGCACAGGCCTACGTCATCGGCCTGCCCGACTTCGACCATGAGGTGCACGATGCCGCTCGGGGTCGGTGCCGGCATGAAGGCCAGGCTGTGGTGGCGCGGGTTGCAGCCGAAGAAGCGCAGCCAGGCCGGCGCGCCGTCGGCTGGCCGACCCACCAACTGCGGCGGTAACCGCATCGAGTCACGCAGCCTGAAGCCGAGGACATCCCGGTAGAAGTGCAGCGCCTCGGCGTCGTCACGGGTGGACAACACCACATGGCCCAGGCCCTGCTCACCGGTGACGAACTTGTGCCCATACGGGCTGACCACTCGGCGGTGTTCCAGCGCAGCACCATGGAAGACCTCCAGACAGTTGCCTGATGGGTCTGAGAACCGAATCATCTCGTCCACCCGACGGTCCGCCAGTTCGGCGGCGGTGGCCTCTTTGTACGGTGTGCCCTCCACCTCGAGCCGATTCCGGATCTCTTGCAGCCCCTGGGCATTCGCGCATTCCCAGCCGGCATCCGAGAGCCGGTCGTGTTCGCCGGGTACAATCACCAGCCGGGCCGGAAAATCGTCCATCCGCAGATAAAGTGCACCCTCGCTGCTGCCCTTGCCCTCGACCATGCCGAGGACTTTCAGGCCGAACTCACGCCAGGCCGCCACATTGGTGGCCTCGATGCGTAGATAACCCAAAGACCGGATGCTCATCACGCACCTCCCAGGAAATCGATGCAGAGCTTGTTGAACTCGTCAAACTTCTCCACCTGCGCCCAATGCCCACATTGCCCGAATACGTGCAGCTGTGCACGCGGAATGGTCTTTAGTGCGACCAGTGCGCCGTCCAGTGGGTTGACCCGGTCCTCGCGGCCCCAGATCAGCAGCACCGGCTGGCGCAGCCGATACACCTCGCGCCACATCATGCCGGCCTCGAAATCGGGCCCCGCGAACGACTTTCCCATCGCGATAGTCGCCGTCAGCGATTCCGGCGTACTCGCCAACGCGAAGCGGGCATCCACCAGCTCCGGGGTGATCAGCTTCTTGTCGTAAACCATGATCCGCAGGAACGCCTCGAGGTTTTCCCGGGTGGGGGCCATGGCGAACTTGTTGAGCCGCTTGACCCCTTCGGTGGGGTCGGGTGCAAACAGGTTGACGCTCAATCCGCCGGGGCCCATCAGCACCAGCCGCCCAGCCCGGTCGGGGTAGTCCAGGGCGAACCGGACCACTGTTCCGCCGCCAAGCGAGTTTCCTATGAGTGGGACCCGCTCGATGCCCAGCTGGTCGAACAACCCTTTCAAAGCCGTTGCGGCATAACGGTTGAACTGCCCGTGTTCTGCGCGCTTGTCGGAGTGGCCGTAGCCGGGCTGGTCGACGGCCAGCACATGGAAGCGCTGAGCGAGGACGCCGATGTTGCGGGAAAAATTCGTCCAGCTCGATGCGCCGGGGCCACCACCGTGCAGCAGCACGACAGTCTGCGGATTACCGGCACCAGCCTCGTGGTAGTGCAGCTTGAGTGGGCCGTCGACGTCGACCTCCGCATAGCGCGAGGTCGACTCGAATGTCATCTCCTCCGTCGCGGTCACTAAGCGCCGCTCCTCCTCATCGCTTCGCTCTGCATCGTCGCCGGCGGCATCAGACCATCGTGTCGCCGGGAGGCAACCCGAACTCTTGGTTTCCGAAGATCACATATGC
>JAFAQO010000593.1 GCA_019246375.1 Mycobacterium sp.
CTACGCAACTCGGTGCGCGATGTATTCACACCCTCGTTCATCGCCGGCCTCACCGCCGGAGTTGAGACCCTCGCGGCGGCCGTGATCGACCACCCAGCCGCAGACACACCATTCGACTTCATGACCGACATCGCCCTGCCGCTCCCATTGACTGTGGCCGCCGAATGGCTCGGTCTGGGAACCGACAGTGCCGACCTACTGCGCGAGGAGTCACCGGCGATTATCCGGATGCTGGGCGCACTGCCCGGCAATGAGGAAATCAACGCCGGCGCCGCGGCATTCGCCACATTGATCGCCGAATTCCTGTCGCTGGCCGCCGACCGCAGATTTCACCCCGGAGATGACCTGCTGAGCTTCATCGCCGCCGACCCAGAGCTGGAGCTGGACGACGTCGTCGTCACCGCAATTCTCATCGCCGTCGCGGGCCATGAGACAACCGCGAATCTGTTGGGCGCCGCCATCATTCGGCTGCTTCAACCTGGCCCGGACGGTACCCGGCTCATCGACGATCTCGACCCGGCCGACCCGATGGTGATCACCGAACTGCTCCGCCTCGACGGGCCCGTGCAGGCAACCGCGCGCACGGCCACCCAAAATCAGCTCATCGACGGGGTGGAAATCGCCGCCGGCCAACAGGCTCTCGTCATCATCGCCGCCGCCAATCGCGATCCGACCGTCTTTGACAACCCCGACCGGTTCCAATTGAGCCGGACCGGCCCGGCACCACTAACCTTTGGGTATGGCGTCCACTACTGTCTCGGCGCAGCTCTGGCGCGACTGGAAGCCACGGTAGCGTTACGCCGGATCCTTGCGCGCGGACCCCGCCTAGCCGACGCGGTGACTTGGCGCGATACCCTGGCGATACGCGGGCCACTTCACGTCCCAATCATTTTCGACCGTTGAAGGTGACGGCGGATACCCGCGAGATCGACCAGCAGCTGTGGGCCATCGGCGAGGTCATCTGCCCCTAAGCGCGCTCGGCCGTCATGTTCATGTCAAGGGTGCCCTGGCAGGCGCCGCTCAGGATCTCGGTGTGCATGGTGCCGGAAAGTGACCCGTCGGGTTGGGGCGTGTAGCGCACTTCGCCCCGGGCCGGATTCCATTGGATCGTGCCGTCGGGCATCATGCAGTCCCATTGAAAATCGCTGACTTGTGTCCAAGACGACCCGTCCCAGGTGAATTGAACGGGTTGCGGAACGGTCGGGTTCCTCGGCGGAGGGCCGCTAATAATCGTCGCGGTGCACTTTCCGCTTGTACAGCTCGAGCTGAATACATAGATATCGGTGTACTGCACTTCAGGGTCACCGGCCGCCATGCTTGTCCCGGACTTTGGACCAACGATGAACGTGATCGCGTACTTGCCATTCCAGGACGGAAGGTCGGCGGACGCCGTTGGGGAAAGCGACAGGACGATCGCGAGCGACGCGGCGCACAAACCGACGAGGTTGTTCAAACGGTCCGGGGTCATCGGTTTCTCCTCTGGGTCTATCTAGCACTTGGTTGGTGTCGCAAAAGCAGCGCTTCTGGGTTAGGCATGCGTCAGTCCCAATCGCTCCGGAGGCCGGTGCGCTAATCCATTACCCGCAAGCCAATCGACGTCATCATGACATCGCCTCAGCGGTCGGGCAGCGCGGCATCGAACGAGGCGATCGCCGGGCAGTCGGCCTCAAGTGCTGCCTCAAAGCCAGCGTTGTGGGAAGGGGCCAGCTGCTCGGAGTAATCCAGCCGGCCGGAGCACGTCGTGGACAGTAGCTTTCAGTCCGCGGACGACTACGGCGTATGCGGGCACTCGCTCAGCTAATGAGCTCTGCCGAATACGGCGCGCGGTGATCAACACGATCAGGCTAACCACGTGCCCGCACAGCGCTGCCCGACTTGTTCGCTTCTTCCAGGTTGAAGGTGTCGAGCCGGCACGCTGGCCGAAGTGGTAGCCGACACAGAGTGCGGTCACGAGCGCGGCGATAACCGCAAGCGCTGTCATGGAAACGAGCGTCCTTCGCCGCTATCGCGGCAAGGTCACGTACGAGATACATCTCGGCCACCAAGCAAGGGGTGTAGGTTTCTCCGACGGCGCGCGGCTGCCGCGAGACGCTCAATATTTCTTCTTTGAGGAGGGCCTCTTCAATGCCCAGCGACGCCTTACTCCGAAGGAGCACCAGCACCAGAAGATTCCGGTCGAATCGCCGGCAAGCTGCGCCGGCCGAGACGTTATA
>JAFAQO010000683.1 GCA_019246375.1 Mycobacterium sp.
GGACTGTTGGGTCGGGGCGGGCTCAATGCTTCAATCTGGCGGGCGATTTCGACGGCGTGATCGCCAAGCCGTTCCAGCAAGCGGGCGATCAAACCCATTTCCAACAGAACCGGTGCTCGGAGGTTGGCCGACGCCAGCTCGGCACTGAGGCTGGCATGAAGCTCATCAAGGTCGTCGTCATCGGCCTCGGTGTCGTCGGCGATTTCGGCGGAGCCGCTCAAATACACCGCACCCACCTGTCGCCACATCTGAGCAGCGGCATCTATCAGTTCGCTGATCAGGCAACGTACCCGGTCGGGAAGCTCGCTCGCCAGGCCGGTGAGGCCCCGGCGCGCCAGTTGCGCGGCCTGCTCATGCGCGCTGACCAACTCCGGCAGAATCCGAAAGACCGTCAGGAGAAACCGCAGGTCCCCGGCAACCGGGGCTTGGCGTACGAATTGCGTCATCACCAAATGCTCGACTTGCTCGTAGGAGTCCTCGATGACGCGGTCGCTGGCTTCCAGCGCGTCGGCGGCTTTGTCGTCAGCCTGCAGAAATGCCCCACCCGCGTTGAGGATGTCCTGCTCAACCTGCGAGATCATTTGCCGGACCGCGCCGTCGATGTCGTGGAGACGTTGGTGGTACTGCACACGCAACTCGGTCACGGATTGCACCGTATCGCCTTGCGCACCAGGTGTGCACTTATAACGTCGATTAACCGGCGCAACCGTCGCGGCCCGGACGTCTCCTATTCACTTGATAGATACGCTTCGTCCAACATCGGCCCGGCGGTTGGCTCCGTGCGCGCTTCAAAAATATGCTGGTCCGGACGCTGTCGCCCCACCTGCCGGTTAGCCGTCGAGCACGCTGTGCTGGCGAAAGAATCGCACCATCGCGTCGATCATCTTGGGGCCGTCCAGCAGTTGCGGACTGTTGTGGTCTGCGCCCGGTATACGGACGAATCGCTTTGGCTCGCGGGCACTGTCGTAGAGCCGCCGGCTGAGTTCCGGGGGCACCAAGGTGTCGCGGTCACCGGCGATCACTAACACCGGTGCAGCGACTTGGGCGATTCGGTTGATCGACGGATAACGGTCGGCCAACACTGCCGCGACGGGTAGCCATGGGTAATGCAACCGGCCGACGTCGGTCAGCGACGTGAACGGCGAGCGCAGCACGAGTGCAGCCGGTGTCGACTCGAGCGCAAGCCGAACCGCGACCGCTGCGCCCAGCGACTCACCGAAGTAGGTGATCTGCCCAGCATCGACTTCCGGGCGAGCGGCCAGAAAGACCCGCGCCGCTCGAGCGTCTGCGGCCAGGCCGTCCTCCGACGGGCTGCCGGGGTTGCCGCCGTACCCGCGGTAGTCGAACAGCAGCACCGAAAGGCCCGCGCTGTACAGGGCAGCGGCGAGCGGTGCGCGCAGCATGCGGTCGCCTCCGTTGCCGTTGCAGATCAACACAGCCGGCCCGCGGTCGGGCGTGGGTAAAAACCATGCTCCCAGGCGAATCCCGTCGTCGGTTTCCAGCACGACGTCCTCACCGACGGACAGTACGGCACCGACAGGGGGCAGCGGGCCGCGAGACGGGAAGTAGATCAACCGCCGTTGCAATGACGTCAGCAACGGGACGTCAAGTACGAAGCGGCGCATTGGAAACCTCTCACAGACTTGACCGGATTATTGCGCGACCCTCGCCAACGTCCAACGCACCATTTCCAGCCGAGCCGGGATAAACCATGTGCTCACGTTATCCGCCGGCACCGACATCGCGGCTACGCCGAAGACTTGCGGCGGCAGCACCCGTTGAGTGGCCAGTAAATGCAGGCTAATCACGAAGAGCGGCGTCATACTGGCCACTCGCCGGCAATGTCGATCAAATCCCGCCGCGGGCCACCAGCTGGCCGGCGATGACGTTGCGCTGAATCTCGTTGGTTCCCTCGCCGACGATCATCAGCGGCGCGTCGCGGAAATAGCGCTCGACGTCGTATTCGGTGGAATAGCCATAGCCGCCGTGGATGCGCACCGCGTTCAGCGCGATCTCCATCGCGACCTCGGAAGCGAACAGCTTG
>JAFAQO010000595.1 GCA_019246375.1 Mycobacterium sp.
GGGCGGCAGCTACGCCCGGCTCCAGTTCACGCCCGATCTCGTGCCCGCCGATCTCGTCGGCACCCGCATCTACCGTCCGTCGAGCGAGCAGTTCGACGTCGAGCTCGGCCCCGTCTTCGCCAACGTCGTCCTCGCCGACGAGATCAACCGGGCCCCGGCGAAGGTGCAGTCCGCACTGCTGGAAGTCATGCAGGAACGCCACGTCTCGATCGGCGGCAAGACCTTCCCGCTGCCCAACCCGTTCCTGGTGATGGCCACGCAGAACCCGATCGAGCACGAGGGTGTCTACCCGCTGCCCGAGGCCCAGCGAGACCGGTTCCTTTTCAAGATCAACGTGGGCTACCCGACGCCGGAAGAAGAGCGCGAGATCATCTACCGGATGGGCGTCACACCGCCGCAGCCCAAACAGATCCTCAACACCGGCGACCTGCTGCGATTGCAGGAGATCGCGGCCAACAACTTCGTCCACCACGCGCTGGTCGACTATGTCGTCCGCGTCGTGACCGCCACCCGCCACCCCGAGCAGCTCGGGATGAACGACGTCAAGAACTGGGTCGCATTTGGCGCATCCCCGCGTGCCTCGCTGGGCATCATTGCCGCCGCGCGGTCACTGGCGCTGGTGCGGGGCCGCGACTATGTGATCCCGCAGGACATCGTCGAAGTCATTCCCGACGTGCTTCGGCACCGGTTGGTGCTCACCTACGACGCGCTGGCCGACGAGATCTCACCGGAGATCGTCATCAACCGCGTTCTGCAGACGGTTGCGCTGCCACAGGTGAATGCCGTTCCACAACAAGGACATTCGGTGCCCCCGGTAATGCAGGCCGCGGGCGCGGCTAGCGGTCGGTGACCGAATCCAGATCGCCGGCGGTCGTCCATCCGCCGTCGATGCAGCGCGGAGAAATCGATGACCCGAAGTTGTCGGCGGCGCTGCGCACCCTCGAACTCACCGTCAAACGCAAACTCGACGGTGTCCTGCACGGCGATCACCTGGGCCTGATCCCTGGCCCGGGCTCGGAGCCGGGGGAGTCGCGCCTCTACCAGCCCGGCGACGATGTGCGCCGAATGGACTGGGCCGTCACCGCGCGCACCAACCACCCGCATGTTCGCCAGATGATCGCCGACCGTGAGCTGGAGACCTGGCTGGTGGTCGACATGTCGGCCAGCCTGGACTTCGGCACCGCGGTCTGCGAGAAGCGCGACCTGGCCGTGGCGGCCGCGGCGGCCATCACGTTCCTCAACAGCGGCGGCGGCAACCGGCTCGGTGCCCTGGTCGCGACCGGCGCGACGATGAGGCGAGTGCCGGCCCGGTCCGGGCGCCAGCATGAGCACACGCTGCTGCGTACGATCGCGACCACGCCCAAGGCGCCGGTCGGGGTGCGAGGTGACTTGGCCGCGGCGATCGACGCGCTGCGCCGCCCGGAGCGTCGGCGCGGGATGGCGGTCATCATCAGTGACTTCCTCGGCCCGATCAATTGGACGCGTCCGCTGCGTGCGATCGCGGCCCGCCACGAGGTGCTGGGCATCGAGGTGCTCGATCCGCGTGATGTCGAGCTGCCCGATGTCGGCGACGTCATTCTGCAGGACGCCGAGTCCGGCGTCACCCGAGAGTTCACGATCGACCCGCAGCTGCGCGACGACTTCGCCAAGGCGGCGGCCGCCCACCGCGCCGAAGTGGCCCGCACGATCCGTAGTTGCGGCGCACCGCTGATGTCGCTGCGCACTGACCGCGACTGGCTCGCCGACATCGTCCGTTTTGTCGAGTCCCGCCGGCGGGGCGCCCTGGCGGGCCGCCAGTGACAGCGACGGGCACACACATTACGACGGGTCTTTTATGACGCTGCCCCTGCTCGGGCCAATGACACTGTCCGGCTTCGCACACGCGTGGTTTTTTCTGTTTCTGCTTGCGGTCCTCGGGCTGGCTGCGCTGTACATCATCATGCAGTTGGCCCGGCAACGGCGCATGCTGCGGTTCGCCAACATGGAGCTGCTGGAAAGCGTCGCACCCAAGCGGCCCACCCGGTGGCGGCACCTGTCGGCGATCCTGCTGGTGCTGTCGTTGCTGCTACTGACGATCGCGATGGCCGGGCCCACGCGCGACGTCCGGATTCCGCGCAACCGCGCGGTGGTGATGCTGGTGATCGACGTGTCGCAGTCCATGCGCGCCACCGACGTCGAACCCAACCGGATGGCCGCCGCGCAGGAGGCCGCCAAGACGTTCGCCGACGAGCTGACGCCGGGCATCAACCTGGGCCTGATCGCCTACGCGGGGACCGCGACCGTGTTGACCTCACCGACGACTAACCGCGCCGCGACCAAAGCTGCGCTGGACAAATTGCAATTCGCCGACCGCACCGCGACCGGTGAGGGCATTTTCACCGCGCTGCAGGCGATTGCGACCGTCGGTGCGGTGATCGGCGGCGGCGACACCCCGCCGCCCGCGCGGATCGTGTTGTTCTCCGACGGCAAGGAAACGGTGCCGACCAACCCGGACAACCCCAAGGGCGCCTTCACCGCGGCGCGGACCGCCAAGGACCAGGGCGTGCCGATCTCGACCATTTCCTTCGGCACCCCGTACGGCTTCGTCGAGATCAACGGCCAGCGCCAACCGGTGCCCGTCGACGACACCACCATGAAGAAGGTCGCCGAACTGTCCGGCGGAAGTTGGTACAACGCCAGTAATTTACAGCAACTGAAGGACGTTTACTCGAGCCTGCAGCAGCAGATCGGCTACGAGACGATCAGAGGCGACGCCAGCGTTGGCTGGCTGCGGCTGGGTGC
>JAFAQO010000124.1 GCA_019246375.1 Mycobacterium sp.
AGAGCCCGAACAGCGCCACCGCGAACTGATAAGTGTTCGGCAGCTGCAGCAGCACCCGATCGCCAGGTGCGATGCCCAGTGCGTTGAGAGCGGCCGCTGCTTGGCCGGCCCGCTTGTCGAGGTCGGCGAAGCGCAGGCCGTGCTGCCGGGCACTGGGTTGGGCGGCATCGAGCACGGCGACACGCTCGGGCCAGCGCCGTGCAGCGTCGGACAAAAGCGAGTCTACGGTTCGGCCCGTCCAGTAACCGGCCGCCCGATACCGCGCGGCCCGGTCGGCGGGAAACGGCACAAAGCCGTGCAGCGCTGCGGTGGGCGTCCGCCGCATCCAGCCTCCTTCGGTAACAACTGCCTAGGGGCGAAGATAGGATAACCACCCAAATTAGGACAGCCTGTGCTAACTAGTAGGGTTAGCCCGCAGTCGTGCGGTGCTGCTCACGCGTTTGGGCGGTGGGCGCTGGTGAGGAAGGCATAGGGAGGGTCGTGGTGTGTGCCGCGAGCAGTCCGGAGGCCATCTGTGCAGAGGTCGCTGAACTGCTCGGCAGCAGCGCCGAGGCCCTTGACCCCGCCGACAATCTGATCGCTCAGGGGCTGGATTCGATCCGGATCATGGCGCTCGCGGGCCGCTGGCGCCGGCAGGGTGTCGCCGTCAGCTTCGCCGCCTTGGCGGCCACGCCCACGATCGAGGCATGGGCGCAGCTGGTGTCCGCGGGTCTTCCCGCCGCCGAAGAGCCGGTGTCCGACCAACCGGTGCCCGCCGCCGAGATGTCCGGCGCCTTTCCGCTCGCCCCGATGCAGCATGCGCTCTGGATCGGCCGCCAGGACAACCAGCAGCTCGGCGGGGTGGCCGGGCATCTCTATGTTGAGTTCGACTGCGGAGCAATCGATTCCGAGCGGCTGCGCTCGGCGGCCGCTGCGCTGGCGCTGCGGCACCCGATGCTGCGCGTGCAGTTTCTGCCCGACGGAACGCAGCGGATCGATCCCGCGATGCGGGTGGGCGTCGGCGTGCACGATCTTCGCGACCTTGACACCGAGACCGTCGACCAGCGGCTTGCCGCGATCCGGGAGGCCAAGTCCCACCAGCAGCTCAACGGTGCGGCTTTCGAACTCACGCTGACGTTGTTGCCCCATGGGCGGTCGCGGCTGCACGTCGACCTGGATATGCAGGCCGCCGACGCGATGAGCTACCGCACCGTGATGGCCGACCTGGCGGCGCTCTACGCCGGCCGGCGGTTACCCGACTTGGGCTACACCTACCGCCAGTACCGCGATGCCATTCTCCGCCGGGAGTCCGGGCCGCAAGCCGCCCGCGACGCCGACCGGGATTGGTGGGCGCAGCGCATACCGCAGCTGCCGGGTCCGCCCAAACTGCCGCAACTACACGATGGCGGACGCCCACGTCTGCCCACCAGCACCCGGCGCTGGCGCTGGCTGGACCCGAAGACCCGCGACGCACTGTTCGCCAGAGGCCGGGCCCGTGGCCTGACCCCGGCGATGACGTTGGCCGCGTCGTTCGCCCACACGCTCGCGCGTTGGTCCGCCACGCCCCACTTCCTGCTGAACGTCCCGCTGTTCGAACGCCAACCGCTGCATCCCGACGTCGATGGTGTGGTCGGCGACTTCACCTCATCGCTGCTGCTCGACATCGACTTGACGCAGACTGCCACCCCGGCGGCGCGGGCTCACGTGGTGCAGGACGCCATGCGCACCGCCGCCGCGCACGCCGCCTATCCCGGTCTATCGGTCCTGCGCGACCTCGGCCGGCACCGCGGCGCACAGGTGCTCGCGCCGGTGGTGTTCACCAGCGCGCTCGGACTCGGCGAGCTGTTCTGCGGGCAAGTCGCCGAGCAATTCGGCACACCCGCCTGGATCATCTCGCAGGGCCCACAGGTGCTGCTCGACGCGCAGGTCACCGAGTTCAACGGTGGAGTACTAGTGAACTGGGACGTTCGCGACGCAGTGTTTCCGCCCGGCGTCGTCGACGCCATGTTCGCCCACCACATCGACGAACTGTTCCGACTGGCCGGCGCGGACGACGCTTGGGATGCGCCCGGCCCGCCGGCGCTGCCGGCCGCCCAACGTGCGGTGCGTGCGGCACTCAATAACCGGACCGCCGCACCCAGCGGAGAAGCGTTGCACGACGGATTCTTCCGCCGGGCCGAGCTGCGGCCCGACGCGCCGGCGGTGTATGCCAGCTCCGGCGATCTCAGTTACGGCGAGCTGCGCGAGCAGGCGTCGGCGGTCGCGGCGGCGTTGCGTGACTTCGGCGTCGGAGCAGGCGATACGGTCGCGGTGCTGGGCCCGAAGAATGCTCAGCAGATCCCGGCGCTGCTGGGCATCCTGGCCGCCGGTGGCGTCTACCTGCCGATCGGCGCCGACCAACCAGCTGACCGCGCCGCACGCATCCTCGACTCCGGCGCGGTGCGCGTGGCCCTGGTTTGCGGCGACCAGCCGATACCGGTGGCCGTGCCCGCGCTCACACTGGGCGAGGCGCTGCACCGCGGTGCCCGTGCCGAAACTCATCCCACGGCAACAAGTCCCGACCAACTGGCCTATGTGCTGTTCACGTCGGGCTCGACCGGTGAGCCCAAGGGCGTCGAGCTGACTCACGACGGCGCAATGAACACCGTGGAATTCCTCACCCGCCACTTCGAGCTCGGCCCGACCGACCGCTGCCTGGCGCTCTCGACCTTGGAATGCGACATGTCGGTGCTGGACATCTTCGCCACACTGCGCGCAGGCGGGGCCATCGTTGTGGTCGACGAGAAGCAGCGCCGTGATCCCGACAGTTGGCCCCGGCTCATCGACGCCCACCACGTGACGGTGCTCAACTTCTTGCCGGGCTGGTTGGAAATGCTGCTCGAAGTCGGGGCGGGGCGGCTTTCGTCGCTGCGGGTGGTGCCCACCGGCGGCGATTGGGTTCGACCCGAGCTGGCGCGGCGACTGAAAGCCGAAGCGCCGGGCGTGCGGTTCGCCGGGTTGGGCGGCGCCACCGAAACAGCGGTGCACGCCACGATTTGCGAGGTCCACAAGCCGCCGGCGTACTGGGCCAGCGTGCCCTACGGCACACCGTTCCCCAACATCGCCTGCCGGGTGGTAACCGAGGACGGCGACGACTGCCCCGACTGGGTGGCCGGTGAACTGTGGATTGCCGGGCGCGGCCTCGCGCGCGGCTACCGCGGCCGTCCGGATTTGACCGCCGACCGTTTCGTCCTGTACGACGGCCGGATCTGGTACCGCACCGGCGATCTGGCGCGCTACTGGCCCGACGGAACACTCGAGTTCGTCGGCCGAGCTGACCACCGCGCCAAGGTCAGCGGCTACCGCGTCGAGCTCGGCGAGGTCGAGGCCATGCTCCGTCGGGTGCCTGGCGTGCAAGTCGCGGTGGCCGCAACAGTGCCGACCACCAAGGGATCCGATGTACTGGCCGCCGCCATCCGCGCTGACGATCCCCGGCTCACTGCCGAACGCATCCGAGAGGCACTGAGGGACCTCGCGCCGACGTACATGATTCCCCGCCATATGGCGCTGGTCGACCGCATCCCGTTCACCGACGGCGGCAAAATCGACCGGCGCAGGATCGCCGTTGAGTTGGCTGCCGGTGCCAGTGAGACGAAGCCCGCTCACCGGGTGTGTTCGACACCGGTGGAGGCCGCGCTGGCGGCGATAGTCGGCGACGTGCTCGGCGTGGACTCAGTCAACGGCGACGATGACTTCTTCGCACTCGGCGGCGATTCGGTGCTGGCCACCCGGACTGTTGCCCGCATCCGCACTTGGCTGGACACCCCCGACGTCATGGTCGCCGACATGTTCGTTGCCCGGACCGTCGCTGCGCTCGCCGGCCGGCTCACTGGACGTGAACGCGACAGCGGGCGGCTCGAACAAGTTGCCGAGGTGTATTTGGAAATCTCCCGGATGGACGCTGACGAAGTGCTGGCAGAATCCGCCAAAACCGCTCCAGCACAATGACGTCGGCCAAGCCGACCAGAGTGCCGGCCGGATTCGCGCGCTGGGTCAAACATTTCCCGGGCCCCGAAGGCGGGGCGTGTTGCAGTGCCACCGTGGTCTTCCCGCACGCCGGCGCAGCCGCGGCGAGCTACCGCAGGCTGGCGAGCGCACTGGCGGCCGGTGGCGACACGTTCATCGTGCAATATCCGCAACGGGCCGAACGGCTTGCCGAACCCGCCCCCAAAACAGTGCACGACCTCGCCTCCGGACTTTTCGGTGCCGGGCCGTGGCACCACGTCGCGCCGCTGCGCCTCTTCGGCCACAGCATGGGCGCGGTCGTGGCCTTTGAATTCGCCCGTATCGCTGAGCAGCACGGGGTCACGGTGCAAAAGCTATGGGTGTCGGCCGGCCCGGTACCGTCGACGGTCGCCGGTCTGCCCGAACTGCCCACCAGCGACGAGGAACTGCTCGCCGATCTGGTCGATCTCGGCGGCACCGACCCGCGACTGCTCGCCGACGAGGAGTTCGCCGGACTACTGACCACCGCGGCGCGTTGCGACTACCAGGCGCTCAACCGCTACCAGTGCGATGCCACGGTTCGTATTCGCGCCGATATTCATGCTGTCGGCGGCCGGCAAGACCATCGCGTAGACGGCCGCTCGCTGCGTCGGTGGGCCAATCACACCAAAGGCACGTTCACGCTGTCGTTCTTCGACGGTGGGCACTTCTACGTCAACGAGCACATCGACGTCCTCGCTGATCGAGTTATCACCGATGCGTGAGCGCCAGTCCGGTATGGCCCTATCCGACGCCGACCCCGTCGTCGTAGTTGGGATGGCTGTCGAGGCGCCCGGCGGCGTCGAAACCGCTGACGAGTTCTGGGCACTGCTATCCGAACAGCGTGAGGGCTTGGGTCCTTTTCCCAGAGACCGTGGCTGGCCGGTTCGTGACCTGCTCGCCGGGTCACGTCGCAGAGGCTTCAAGCCGATCAACGACTGCGGCGGATTTCTGAACGGCGCAGCCACCTTCGACCCCGGCTTCTTCGGCATCTCACCGCGTGAGGCCACCACGATGGACCCGCAGCAACGGGTCGCACTGCGGGTGTCTTGGCGAGCACTGGAGAACAGCGGCATCAACCCCGACGACCTTGCCGGGCATAACGCGGGATGCTACGTCGGCGCGTCACCGACCGGATACGGGCCGGACATGGCGGAATTCTCCTGCCACAGCGGGCATTTGATCACCGGAACCGCGCTGAGCGTGATCTCCGGGCGGATCGCCTACACGCTGGGGCTAGCCGGCCCGGCCTTGACCGTCGACGCCTCCTGTGCCTCGGCGCTTGCCGCACTGCATGTAGCCGTGCAGTCGGTACGTGCGGGCGACTGCGATATGGCGCTGGCCGGTGGTGTCTGCGTCATGGGCTCGCCCGGTTACTTCGTCGAGTTCTCCCGGCAGCACGCCTTATCCGACGACGGGCACTGTCGCCCCTATAGCGCGCATCCCAGCGGAACGGTATGGGCCGAAGGCGCAGCAATTT
Source organism: Mycobacterium sp. (assembly GCA_019246375.1). Classification (GTDB taxonomy): domain Bacteria; phylum Actinomycetota; class Actinomycetes; order Mycobacteriales; family Mycobacteriaceae; genus Mycobacterium. Next base: position 5,483 of record JAFAQO010000124.1, read on the forward strand.
TCGTACTGCAACGCAAGTCGGCGGCGCTGCGCGAGGGCCGGCGGATCGTCGGGGAAATCCGAGCCAGCGCGGTCAACCAGGACGGCCGCAGCGCTGGGCTTAGTGCCCCGAGTGGCGCGGCGCAGGCCCGCCTGTTTCGGCAAGCGATGAGACAGGCAGGAGTCCGCGCTGAAGACGT
>JAFAQO010000127.1 GCA_019246375.1 Mycobacterium sp.
GTTCGCTGCGGTGTTCAGTGGCCGTCCGTGCCGCCTCTTGCGGAACGACGAATAGGTAGCAGCGTGAAAGAAGCCGTTGCGCAATGTCTTTGCCAGCGTGGCCAGCGACCCGAAGTCGGCGTAGTAGCCTTGACGCTCGCCGGATACCGCGGTGTGGATGGCGTGATGGATGTCGTCGTCCCACTGGGCGGTCAACCCGTAGCCGCCGTCCGACCGCGGCGTGATCAGCCGCGGGTCGTTGAGGTCGCTCTCGGCGATCAGCGACAGCTGACGGTCGAACTGGTCTGCGAGCACGTCGGTTTCGGACGCCAGCTCCTCCAAAATGTGAATCGCGGTAGTGTCCACTAGCGCGTGCACCGCGTCCAGGCGCAAGCCGTCGGCGTGAAAGTCGCGCATCCAGCGCAGCGCGCAGTCGATGATGTAGCGGCGCACCTCGTCGGAGTCGGCATCGGCGATGTTGATGCCTTCGCCCCACGGATTACTGCCCGACGACAGGTACGGACCGAACCGCGGCAGGTAATTGCCCGATGGGCCAAGGTGATTGAATACCGCGTCGATCAGCACGCCCAGGCCGTGGGCGTGGCAGGCGTCGACGAACCGCACCAGTCCGTCGGGTCCGCCGTAGGGCTCATGCACGCTGTACCACAACACGCCGTCGTATCCCCAGCCGTGTGTGCCGGAGAAGGAGTTCACCGGCATCAGCTCGACGAAGTCCACTCCGAGATCGACCAAATAGTCGAGCTTTTCGATTGCCGAGTCGAAGGTGCCGGCCGGGGTGAAAGTACCGAGGTGCAGCTCGTAGATCACCGCGCCCTCAACGGACCGGCCGGCCCAGTCGCCGTCGGTCCATGCCGCCCCTGAAAGGTTTGTCGCGTCCCATAGCTGAGAGCGCGCGTGCACGCCATCGGGCTGGCGCGGCGATCGTGGGTCCGGCAGCACTTGTGCATCCTCGTCGAGGACGAATCCATACCGCGCGCCCGGCGCGGCGTCGACGGTGGCGCGCCACCAACCGTCGTCGGAGCGCTCCATCGGATGCAGTACACCCTCGACGTCGAGGCGGACCAGCGCGGGCTTGGGCGCCCAGACGGCGAATTCAGGCATCGGCGCGTTCCAGCAAGACGACGGGCAGCTCGGCGAACAACTCGGCCGCAGGTGTCGGGCCGCTGACCACGGTGCCGGTCAGCGTGTCGACCCAGGAGCCGGCGGGCAGCGCAACGGCGGTGTCGCCCCAGCCTGTCTCACGCAATCGCACCGTCCAACGAGTCATCGCGACCACCACGTGGTCAGCGCGCCGGAACGCCACGACGTGATCGGCCGCTATTCCAGTGGCCAGGATGGGACGGTAACTGCCCTGGACGAACGTTTCCGGGTGCGCGCGCCGCAGTCGTAACGCCGCGGCGACGACCCGCATCTTCGGATGCTGCAACGTCTTGAGTTCCGCTCGTCGCGCGGCGTAATCGACTGCACGCCGGTTGTCCGGATCGACCAGGCTGTCGTCCCACAGCTCGGTGCCCTGATAGACGTCGGGGATGCCCGGGACGGTCAATGCAAGCAGCTTCTGGCCCAGCGCGTCACTTTCCGCGTGCGGATTCAACTGGCCGACTAGCTTAGTCAGCTCCCGCGCGACCGGTCCGTCCAGCACGGAATCGAGCCAACTGTGCACCGCACCCTCGAATTCGGTGTCCGGGTCGTGCCACGTCGTGTGTGATCCCGCTTCTCGGATCGCTTTCTCGGTGTAGGCATGCAGCCGCTCGCGCAATTCCTTGGTGACTTCGCCGCTGACCGGCCACACGCCGAAGATGTTCTGCCACAGGAAGAGCCCGGTCGCTGCGTCGGGCGAGGGGGTAATGCCCTCCCAGCGGGTGACGAACTCCATCCACAACGACGGCACCTGTGACAGCACCCCGATCCGGGCCCGCACGTCCTCCGCGCGTTTGGTGTCGTGGGTGGACAGCGTTGTCATCGTCTGCGGCCAGAGCCGGGCGCGGATCGCGGCACTGTCGTGAAATTCGGCGGCACCGACCCCGAAGCGCTGGGGTTCGCCGCCCACCTCGTTCAGCGACACCAAGCGGGCGTCCCGGTAGAACAGGCAATCCTCGACGGCTTTGGCGGTAACCGCGCCGCACAGTTGCTGCAGTCGCGTCGCCGGCTCACCGCCGGCGGCCAGCGCGGCGGCGATCAATTGCAGCGGCTGCCGCAATTGGGGTGCGGCCGCTTCGGTTTCGGCCAGCGCGCTGGGCAGCATGGCCGTCAGCGCCAGATAGTCGCAGCGGTAGACGCCGATGTAACCAAGCAGCGCCGCCACCGCTTCGGGGAGTCGCGGGTGGTCGGCGTCGGCGGTCGCCACAATGGACCGCCGCAGCCGGCCCATTTCACTGCCCAGGGTGTCGGTGGCCACCTTGGCTTTGAGGTCGCGCAACAACGCGGGGATGGCACGATAGTCGACGCCGGCGGATTCGAACAGCGCGGTCAGTGCGGGCGCTCCGTTCGGGTCGATGAAGATCCCGCCGACTTCGCGCAGCACGTCGTAGCCGGTGGTGCCGGCTATCGGTAGCGTCGGCTCCAACGCCTCGTCGACGGCCAAGATCTTCTCGACCACGATCCAGGCCGCCGGACCGGCCAGTTCACGCAGCCAGGTCAAATACCCGGCTGGATCCGAAAGCCCGTCAGGGTGGTCGATGCGTATGCCATCGACGAGTCCTTCGGAGAACCAGCGGGCAACCTCGGCGTGGCTGGCGTCGAACACCGCGCGGTCTTCTTGGCGCAGTCCGGCCAGCGAGGTGATCGAGAAGAAGCGCCGATGACCGCACAGCCCACTTCGCCACCCGACCAGCCGGTAGTGCTGGCGGTCGTGAACTTCCCGGCCCGTGCCGTCGCCGGTGCCGGGCGCGACCGGGAAGGCCAGGTCGCCCAGCCGTAGCAGGTCGCCGTCCACGGTCAATGCGTTGACATCCTCGTCGGAACCCAAGACTGGCAATACGATTCGCCCGTCAGCCAGATCCCAGTCGATATCGAAGAACGCGGCGTAGTCCGATGACCGACCGTACCGCAGCACATCCCACCACCACGGGTTCTGCTCGGGTTTATCGATCCCGACGTGATTGGGCACAATATCGATGACCAGGCCCATGCCGCGCTGCTGCGCCGCCGCCGACAGCCGTGCCAATCCGTCGGCACCGCCGAGTTCTGGTGACACCGTCATGGGGTCGGTCACGTCGTAGCCGTGTGTCGAGCCGCGGACCGCGGTTATCACGGGGGAGAGGTACACATGCGAGACTCCGAGCTCGTCGAGGTAATCCAGCAGGTTCTCGGCGTCAGCGAAGGTGAACTCGAACCCGCTTTCCGCCCCCCGCAGCTGTAACCGGTAGGTGGAGACTATGGGTAAAGCCATCTGTCACAACGTCTTACGCAGGACGAGCAGCGAGCGGCCCGGTATGGAGATCTTCTCGCCGGTGTTGACAACCAGATCTGCGGCGCCGGTGGGCTCATTGGTATCCAATTCGGCCGTCCACTGCTCGGCGTAGCCGCCCTCCGGGGCGACGAACTCGACCACGTTTTCATCAGCGTTGAAGCACAACAGGAATGAGTCGTCGGCGATCCGCTGGCCGCGCGCGTCGGGCTCGGGGATGGCGTCGCCGTTGAGGAATACCGCCACGCACTGGCCGAAGCCGCCGCCCCAGTCCTCGTGCGTCATCTCCCGACCGGTCGGTGTCAGCCAGGCGATGTCGTGGACTTCCTTGCCGCTGCGGATCGGCTCACCCTCGAAGAACCGGCGACGGCGAAACACCGGATGGTTCTTACGCAGAGTTGTCGCCCGACGGGCGAATGCCAGCAAATCGGAATTCTTGTCGACCAAAGACCAGTCCATCCAGGACAATTCGGAATCCTGGCAGTAAACGTTGTTGTTGCCGTTTTGGGTGCGCCCGATCTCGTCGCCGTGCGCGATCATCGGCGTGCCCTGGCTGACCATCAGCGTTGCCCAGAAATTGCGCATCTGGCGGCAGCGCAGCGCGAGGATGTCGGGATCATCGGTAGGCCCTTCGACTCCGCAGTTCCAGGATCGGTTGTAGCTCTCCCCGTCCTTATTGTTCTCACCGTTGGCCTCATTGTGCTTTTCGTTGTAGGACACCAAGTCGTGCAGCGTGAAACCGTCGTGGGCGGTGACGAAATTGATGCTGGCGCTGGGGCGCCGACCGGTTACCTCGTAAAGGTCCGACGACCCGGTCAGCCGGGAGGCGAACTCGCCCAGGGTCGCGGGCTCGCCCCGCCAGTAGTCACGCACAGTATCGCGATACTTCCCGTTCCACTCGGTCCACAAACCCGGGAAATTGCCGACCTGGTAGCCGCCCTCGCCGACATCCCACGGCTCGGCGATCAACTTGACCTGGCTGACCACCGGGTCCTGCTGCACCAGATCGAAAAAGGCGCTCAGTCGATCGACGTCATGCAGCTCGCGGGCCAGCGTGGATGCCAGGTCGAAGCGGAACCCGTCGACGTGCATCTCGAGGACCCAGTAGCGCAGCGAGTCC
>JAFAQO010000136.1 GCA_019246375.1 Mycobacterium sp.
CGGCGGCGGCCGTATTCTTAGAATAACGGCTGCCCTCGTGGAATGCCAGTTGGTATGCGACCTGTGTCGGAACAATCACCGCGATCGCCACTTGCTGATCGCCCTCGGCGATAAGCAACGACACCGTGGTGCCGAGATCGTCGGCCAGTGTGCGCAGAGTGGGCAGGCTCAGCTGGCGCACGTTGCGGTCGAACGACGCACCCAAGACAGCAAGCCCCGCCGCCGGCCGGTAGCGCCCGTCCTCCCCTTTGGCCACCAACCGGAATTCGGCCAGTGTCCCCAGCAGTCGATACGCGATGGTCCGGTGCACCCCGGCGTGATCGGCGACCTGTTGCACGGTCAGCCCCGCCGGCGCGGCGGCGACCAGCTGAAGCGCGCTGAGCCCTCGGGCCAGCGTTTGGGAACCGGTCATGGCGTGTGCACCCTTGACAGGCAGGGACCAGAGAGTGATGCTCTAACTATAGCGCACATTAGTGTGCGATATTAGCACATACCGTTGGCGGTAATCGAGAGCGGCATTTCCGCACGGCGAGAGAGGAACCGGTGCCGGAGTACGAGAGCGTGTGGAGCGACCTGCAGGGCGTCCCGTTTTCGCAGGGTTACCTCAATGCCGGTGGCATCCGAACGCGCTACCTGCGGGCAGGCGACTCCGGCAAACCGGTGCTCGTGCTGCTGCACGGCTCGGGCGGCCACGCGGAGGCCTACGTCCGCAACCTGGAGGCGCACGCGGAGCATTTCTCGACGTGGTCGATCGACATGCTGGGGCACGGCTACACCGACAAGCCGGGCCACCCACTCGAGATCGGCCACTATGTCGAGCACCTGATGGCCGTCTTGCAAGCCATCGGCGCGCAGCGTGCCAGCCTGTCCGGCGAATCGCTCGGCGGCTGGGTCGCCGCCCGCGCCGCGATCGACCATCCCGACCGGGTCGACCGGCTCGTCCTCAACACCGCCGGTGGATCACAAGCCGATCCCGAAGTGATGCAGCGGATCATCACCCTGTCGATGGCGGCCGCCGAAAACCCGACCTGGGAAACCGTGCAGGCCCGCATCAAGTGGTTGATGGCCGACAAGTCGAAAAACTATGACGACCTCGTCGCCAGCCGCCAACGGGTCTACCGGCAGCCGGGATTCGTCGCGGCGATGCGCGACATCATGGCACTGCAAGACCCGCAGATCCGAGCTCGCAACCTGCTCGGCCCAGACGAGTACCGTGGTATCACCGCACCCACCCTGGTGTTGTGGACCAGCGACGACCCGACAGCCGATGTGACCGAGGGCCGCCGGATCGCGTCGATGATTCCTGGTGCGCGTTTTGAGCTCATGGCGGACTGCGGTCACTGGCCACAGTACGAGGACGCCAAAACCTTTAACCGTTTGCACCTCGACTTCTTGCTCGGGCGCTGATCGTGGCAATTGAGGTCGACGTCGTCGTGGTCGGGGCGGGTCCCGTGGGGTTGACACTGGCCAATATCCTTGGGCTGCAGGGTGTTCGCACGTTAGTGCTCGAAGAGCGGAAAACACTGATCGACTATCCCCGGGGCGTGGGTCTCGACGACGAAGCGCTGCGCACCTTTCAGGCCATCGGTCTCGTCGACCGTGTCCTGCCGCACACGGTCCCCAACCAGATCCTGCGATTCTACGACGCCAAGCGGCGCCTGCTTGCCGAGATGTCGCCACCCGACGCCCGATTCGGCTGGCCTAAGCGAAACGGCTTCGTCCAACCGATGGTGGATGCTGAATTACTCGGTGGTCTGGACAGATTCGACCATGTCGAGGTTTGGTGGGGCCGTCCGATGACGTCGTGTGTGCAAAGCGATGATGCGGTGACGGTCGAGTGCGGCGGCGATGATGCTGCATCAACGCTGCGGGCTCGCTACGTCGTCGGCTGCGACGGCGGCCGAAGCGCCACCCGCGGGTTGATGGGAGTGTCATTCGACGGAACTACCTCGCCGACGCGCTGGCTGGTCGTCGACATCGCGAACGACCCCCTGGGGCATCCCAATAGCGAGGTCGGCGCCGATCCCGCCCGCCCGTATGCCTCCATCTCGATTGCACACGGGATTCGGCGCTTCGAGTTCATGATTCATGCCAACGAGTCAGACGAAGAAGCCGAAGATCGCGCATTCATCAGGCGCATGCTCGCATTGCTGGTGCCACATCCCGAACGGGTTGACATCATTCGACATCGGATCTATACCCATCACTCGCGGATCGCCGGTGCCTTCCGTCGCGGACGTCTGCTGTTGGCCGGTGACGCCGCGCATCTGATGCCGGTGTGGCAGGGACAGGGCTACAACAGCGGTATCCGAGACGCAGCGAATCTGGGCTGGAAGCTGGCGGCGGTGGTCACCGGCCGCGCCGACGACGCGTTGCTGGACACCTATGACGTCGAACGGCGCAAGCACGCCCGGGCCATGATCGACTTGTCCACCATAGTGGGACGGGTGATTTCGCCGACCAACCGCCGAGTCGCCGCGGTGCGGGACGTCATCGTGCGCTCAGCGTCAATCGTGCCCTCGCTCAAGCGATATGTGCTCGAGATGCGGTTCAAGCCGATGCCGCGATACGAGCACGGCGCTGTGGTCCACCCCGAACCGGCCGACGCCGACTCACCGGCCGGCACTCTATTCATCCAACCGCCGGTTGATACCCGGGACCGGGAAAACGTCTTGCTCGACGACGTGCTGGGCGGCTGGTTCGCCATTTTGTGCTGGAACAACAACCCGCGCGAAATACTTGGCGCCCAGGCGTTTACGGCGTGGAAAACGTTGGGTGCGCGGTTCGTCGCCGTTCGCCCCATGACTCAGCTGCACTGGGCCGGCCACGACGATCCCGATGTTGTGATCGTCGGTGACCGTACCGGCGCTTTGAAGGCCTGGTTTGACGCGCACAGAGAATCCGTGCTGTTTTTGCGCCCCGATCGCTGCATTGCCGGCGCCTGCATCGCTCAGCTTGCGCCCGAGCTGAGTACCGCGCTTTTCGATGCCCTCAACTTGATTGCGGGAAGGGGTGATTTCCAAGGTGCCACTGGCTCTGTGCTGTATGTCCCACAGCCCGCTGCTGAATCTGCCGGGGCCGTCGCAAGACCTTCTTGACGACATCGACGCCGCGATCACCGCGGCCCGCGAGTTCGTTTCCGATTACGACCCCGAACTCGTTGTTATCTTCGCACCCGACCACTACAACGGGTTCTTCTATAAGGTGATGCCGCCGTTTTGCATTGGCACGCAAGCGCAAGGCGTCGGTGACTACGGCACTTATGCCGGACCACTCGACGTTCCCGAAGGTATTGCCGAAGCTTGCGCGCAAGCCGTGCTCGCCGCAGGAGTCGACGTCGCGGTATCGGCGAGCATGGACGTCGATCACGGCACCGTCCAACCCCTGGAGAAATTGTTCGGCGATGCCGGCGCGCGGCCTGTGCTGCCCATCTTCATCAATTCGGTGGCTACGCCGCTGGGACCGTTGAGCCGGTCGAGAATACTCGGCACCGCGGTGGGCAGCTTTCTGGCAACCCTGGAGAAGCGAGTGCTGGTGATCGGATCTGGCGGCCTGTCGCATGATCCGCCGGTGCCAACGTTGGCGACCGCTAGTCAGACTGTCCGGGAGCGGATTGTGCAAGGCCGGCCGATGACATCCGAGCAGCGGCTCGCCCGACAGACCGCGGTGATCGACGCCGCCCATGATTTCGCCCGGGGAAGCAGCGCGCTGCAACCACTCAACCCGGCATGGGATCATCGTTTTCTGGAGTTTGTCGACGGGGGACAACTCGCCAACCTTGACCTCTGGTCCAACTCCTTCATCACCCATGAAGGCGGTAGCTCCGCGCATGAAATCCGCACCTGGGTGGCTGCTTTCGCCGCACTGGCCGCAACGGGTCCGTACCAGACCACGCTGCGCTATTACAAACCGGCCGCTGAACTGATCGCCGGCTTCGCCATCAGAACGGCGGTGCCGACGACGTGACCCCGGCGAATTCTTTCGACCCCTTCGATCACGTCGTCGACGTGCTCGTCGTCGGGTCCGGAGGTGGCGGCATGACGGCGGCGCTTACCGCCGACGCGGCCGGTCTGCACACGTTGGTCGTGGAGAAGTCCTCTTACTTCGGCGGTTCTACCGCCCTTTCCGGCGGCGGGATATGGGTACCGGGCGCACCTGCGCAGCGAAGGGCGGGCTGCGCGCCGTCACCGCAGGGCGTTGTGGAATATCTTCGCCAGATCACCGGTGGCAGCGTCAGCGACGCCCGCATACAGCAGTACGTCAAGTCGTCACCGGAAATGATGGCGTTTCTCGAGCAGCTCAGCCCGTGGTTCGAGTTCGTCTGGAAGCCCGGCTATGCCGACTACTATCCAGAATTGCCCGGCGGTTCTGAACTCGGCAGCACAATCAACGTCCCACCGATCGATCTGCGCAAGTTGGGCGATGACGAGCAGAGTTTGCTGCATCCGTTGGCGCTGGCGCCTAAGGGGATCTGGCTGGGCCCCAAGGAGCTTCGATCATTCTACCGAATCCGACAGTCCTGGGCCGGTAAAGGCGTTCTGCTGAAGTTGATTTCGCGCATGGTGCGGGCCCGGCTGTTCGGCGAGCGGATAGCGGCCATCGGGCAATCGCTGGCTGCGCGGTTACGGCTGGCGATGAAAGATCGCGGTATCCCGCTATGGCTTGGATCGCCGATGACCGCGCTGCTCACCGATGCCGACGGATCAGTCACTGGTGCAATCGTTGACCGAGACGGGCAGCCACAGCGAATCTGCACACGCCACGGAGTCATCCTGGCGGCCGGTGGTTTTGACCACGACCTTGCCTGGCGCAAAGAACACCAACCCGTGGTCGATCGAGATTGGAGCTTCGGCAATCCCGCCGCCATGGGCGACGGTATCCGTGCAGCACAAGCAGTCGGCGGCGACACCGATCTGCTCGATGAGGCATGGTGGTTTCCGGCTATCCAATGGCCGGATGGCCGAATGCAGTTCATGCTCAACGAACGCATGATGCCGTCGCAGTTCATCGTCAACGGCGATGGGAAGCGATTCATCAACGAGGCAGCGCCCTACATGGACTTCGGCCACGCCATGATCGAGGGCCAGAAGGCCGGCGTCACCCACATCCCGTGCTGGCTCATCACCGACCACAGATCATGGAATCGCTATGTCATCGCAGGGCACCTGCCGATACCGAGAATTCCCGGCGCACCCGTCCCCACTGGGCGCAAGGTGCCCTCAGCGTGGTTGGACTCGGGTGTGGTCAAAGCGGCGATGAGCTGGGACGAGCTCGCAGCCAAGATCACGGTCCCGGCAGATCACCTGTGCCAGACCGCTGCGCGCTTCAATGAGCTGGCCCGCAAGGGCCACGATGACGACTTCAACCGGGGCGACAGCGTTTACGACAACTACTATGGGGACCCCACGCTGGCAAATCCCAATCTATACCCCATCGGAAAGCCGCCCTACTACGCCTTTCAAATCGTCCTCGGTGACCTTGGCACATCAGGTGGTCTGCGCACCGACGAATATGCCCGGGTAATGCGCTCGGATGGCAGCGTGGTGCCCGGACTGTACGCGGTGGGCAACACCGCAGCGCCGGTAATGGGACGCAGTTACGCCGGCGCCGGCGCGACTATCGGGCCGGCCATGACCTTCGGCTATGTCGCAGCAAAACACCTTGTCAACCACACGCTTATTACTCACAGGAGGAAGCAAAAGCAATGAAGATCTCGCTGTTCTACGAATTCGCCTTGCCGCGGCCCTGGGTACCCGACGACGAGCACGTCTTGCTGCAGGACTGCCTCGACGAGGTGGAAGCGGCAGACAAGGCCGGGTTTTCCACGGTTTGGCTCACCGAGCACCACTTCCTGGAGGAGTACTGTCACTCCACCGCGCCGGAAATCTTCTTGGCCGCGGCCAGCCAGCGCACCAAGGACATCCGGCTCGGATTCGGCATCATGCATCTTCCGCCTGTCGTCAACCACCCGGCCCGGGTGGCCGAACGTATTGCCACCCTTGACCTCGTCTCCAACGGCCGCATCGAGTTCGGCACTGGAGAATCGTCCTCCGTGGGTGAACTCGGTGGATTCGGCATCGACCCCGCCGACAAACGGGCTCAGTGGGAGGAAGCCCTCGAGGTAGCGATCCGCTGCATGATCGAGGAGCCGTTCAGCGGATTCAAGGGCCAGCACATCGAGATGCCGGCGCGCAATGTCATCCCCAAGCCGATGCAAAAGCCCCATCCGCCGGTCTGGGTTGCCTGCACCCGACCGGCGACGGTGCAAATGGCCGCCCAAAAGTGCATTGGCGCATTGAGCTTCGCCTACACGGGTCCTGGCCCGCTGACGGAGCGGGTGAACGGCTACTACAAGGAGTTCGAAGAGAACGGCGTCCCGGTCACACCGGCGATCAACCCGAACATACTCGCCATCGGCGGTGACCTGTCGATGATGGTGGCCCGCACCGATGAACAGGCGCTTCAACGCCTCGGAAAGGGCGGCGGATTCTTCTCGTTCGGGATCATGCACTACTACATGACCGGTGTGCACACACCCGGGCGCACCGGCGTGTGGAAGCGGTATCTCGAGGAAGTCGAAAAGGATCCGACGCTGGCTTACGGACCCGGGCGAGGCGCCATCGGCGCGCCGGCCACCGTGCGAGAGTTCCTTCGTGGCTATGAAGAAAGCGGAGTCGACGAGATCATCTTGTTGCTCAACCCGCGCAGCCACGAGGGCACCATGGAATCCATCGAGATCATGGGCAAAGAGGTGCTGCCGGAATTCATCGAGCGTGACGCCAAAGCGGTCGCCGACAAGGCGAAGCGGCTTGCACCCGTCATCGACAAGATCGAGGCGCGTCGGCCGGAGTCGACCACGCCGGAGTTCGACGAAAACTACGCCTTCGGCGGACTGCCCACCGGCCGAGGCGGCAAGTACACCGCCAGCGAGATCCCCGAGGCGATGGCCGAGATCAACGAGGGCCGCGTGCAGGCAGCGCGGCGCGCCAAGGAGCAGGGTTCGTGACAACGGAAGACTGCTGAGCCTTGGGACAGATCGACGAACTGTGGCGGTACGACGGTCGCCGTGTGGTGGTGACCGGATGTGCTTCGGGTATCGGCGCGCAGGTTGTGCGGCAGCTCACCGAACTCGGCGCGGACGTCGTCGGCTTGGACAAGCAGCCGCCGAAGTCCGACGTCGGAGAGTTCTTTCGCGTCGACCTCGCCGATGCTGAGTCGATCGATCGCGCTGTCGCGTCGCTCGGGCCAACTGTCGATTCGCTGTTCAACGTCGCTGGTGTCTCTTCGGGAATCGGCGATCCGCTGCTCGTGGTCACAATCAATTTCCTTGGCCTGCGGCATATCACCGAGGCGGTGACTCCCAAGATGGCGCCAGGTTCATCAATCGTGAGCGTGTCCTCGCTCGCTGCCGCCGCATACCGCGAGCATCAGGAGACCGTCGCCGGACTGCTGAACACACAGACCATCCAAGAGGGCATCGGCTGGTGCCATAGCCACCCCGAAGCGCTGGCCGACGGAGGCTACCGATTGTCGAAAGAAGCGATCATTCTCTACACCATGAGAAGTACCGCCGCTCTTGGCGCTCAAGGCATTCGCATCAACTGCACCGGTCCGGGCGTGACCGAGACTCCGATACTCGACCAGCTTCGAGCGGCCTACGGCCAAGCCTACCTCGACCAGATACCGAAGCCGTTGGGCCGTGTTGCCCACCCGTGCGAGCAGGCCGCCGTGTTGGCCTTCTTGAATAGCCAAGCGGCAAGCTATATCTCCGGCCAGGTTCTGTGGGTTGACGGTGGAAACGTGGGCGCCGCGATTGCCGATGGACTCGAACCGGGACGGGCGCCGTGGCCAGCCTGAACGACTTCCGGTGTGTCGCTCGCGATGTGCGCAATTGGGGACGGTGGGGCGATGACGACGAGCTCGGCACACTCAATTTCATCTCTGCGGACAAGGTCCGGCAAGCGGCGAGTCTGGTACGGCACGGCAAGGTGTTTCCGCTTGGAGTGGACTTCGGCTCCGCCGGGCCGCAGGGTGCGTTCAAGTTCCGGCACAACCCGATACATGTCATGACCGTCGACGGGGGCGACGCCGGCACGCTGGCCAAGTACGGTCCTGAATGGGCGGCCAACTCGGTAGCACAACAATTGAGCGGGTACTTCGAGGACAACCCGTTCCGATTCAACGACGACATGATCATCATGTCGCTGCAGGCCGCCACCCAATGGGACGCGCTGTCGCACGTCTACTACGACGACCAGCTCTACAACGGTTTCCCGGCGAGTTCGGTAACCAGCCTCGGGGCATTTCACTGCGGCATCGACAAGGTCGACGGCAAGGGCATCACCTCGCGCGGTGTGCTGCTCGACCTCGTGCGTCATCGCGGTGCACAGACCTTCCTCGAACACGGCAACCCGATCACGCCGGAAGAACTCGATGAAGTCGTTCGGTCACAGGAAGTGAGAGTCGGCCGAGGCGACATCCTCCTGATCCATACCGGTTGGTGGGCAAGGTTTCTCAGTACCGGCGACGGAGCCGAAATGGGTTCGGGATTGGACTGGCGCTGCGCCGGGTGGCTGCACGATCACGAGATCGCGGCGGTGGCCGCCGACAACCTCATGGTCGAAGACCCGGTATCCGGTGTGGAGGGAACGTTTTTGCCGATGCACATGCTGTGCCTGCGCGACATGGGTTTGACCTTGGGCGAATACTGGGACCTCACTGCTCTGGCGGCCGATTGTGCCGCTGATGGCGTGTTTGAATTCCAGCTCATCGCGCCCCCGCTGCGAGTCGTGGGCGCGGTTGGCTCACCAGTGAATCCGATTGCAATTAAATAGGTACAAGATGATCACAAGAGACGTTGCTCAACTGGTCGTCGGGGTAGGCGGCACCTTGCGATCGAACTCGTCGACCGAGCGAGCATTGCGGCACTGCCTGACATCGGTCGAGCGGCAAGGTGGACGCACTGAGCTGTATTGCGGTGATGACATCAATCTGCCGATGTACAACCCGCACGAGCCGGCCCGCACCCCGCGAGCCACTCAGCTGATCAGCGCGCTGCGGAGAGCCGACGCCGTCGTCGTCGGCTCTCCCGGCTACCACGGCGGTATTTCAGGGTTGGTGAAGAACGCGCTCGACTACATCGAAGACATGCGTGACGATTCCCGCGTCTACCTCGACAACAAGCCGTGGGGTTGCATCAGCTGCGCGTACGGATGGCAGGCGGCGGTGGGGACGCTGGACCAGCTGCGGGCCGTCGGGCATGCGCTGCGCGCCTGGCCCACTCCGCTCGGCGTCGCGATCAACTCGGCGGACGAAGTCTTCGACGATGCCGGCGAACTGCTCGACTCCGGCGTGCGGAACCAGCTCGATCTGCTGGCCTCACAGGTGCTGGCCTTCGTCCGGTCGGCCGGGGCAGCAGTCCCACACTAAGGAGTTCTCCGTTGGAGATTCAGCACAGAACCACTGTGGTTGACGGGCTCGTCACCAGTTATCTCGAAGCTGGAGACGGAGAACCAGTGGTGCTGTTGCACGGCGGGGAATTTGGCGCCAGCGCTGAAATCGGCTGGGAGCACAACGTTGGCGCGCTGGCCGCTCATCACCGGGTGCTCGCGCCCGACATGCTGGGGTTCGGACAGTCGGCGAAAGTCATCGACTTCAACGATGGCCGTGGCATGCGGATCCGGCATGTGGCACGCTTCTGCGCCGAACTGGGGATCGATTCGGCGCATTTCGTCGGCAACTCGATGGGCGCCATCATGCTGCTCACCGATGCCACATCGGATTTCCCGATCTTGCCGGTGCGCAGCATCGTGACAATCTGTGGTGGTGGCGAAATCCAGCGCAACCAGCACATGGAAGCGCTCTACGAATATGACGCGACAGTCGCGGGCATGCGCCGCATTGTCGAGGCGCTATTCCACGACCCGGCCTACCCGGAAGACGACAACTATGTGCGGCGCCGTTACGAATCCAGCACTGCCCCCGGAGCATGGGAGGCGATTGCGGCGGCCCGGTTTCGTCGCCCCGGTGCAGCGCCAACATCGCCCGCGTCGAGCAAACGTGCCTACGAACGCATCTCCGTCCCGACGTTCGTGATTGAAGGCGCCTGCGACAAGCTGCTTCCGTCCGGTTGGGCGAAGCAGATCGCCGACCAGATCCTCGATGGCCGTTGGGCTGTTGTCGACTCAGCCGGACACTGCCCCCAGATCGAGCAAGCGTCGACCGTCAATCAGCTGCTGCTGGAATTCCTCAGCTGACAGGTGTTAATCGCTTGCGGTTCACCGCGCGTTCGTTTTTCGAACTGATTATGTGTTCACGGTATGCTCATACGTTCGATATCTTGGCTCTTCGGAGGAGTTCTGTGAAGTTCCACCGATCTGGCGCTGTATTGAGCCTGCTCGCCGCCAGCGCACTGGTCATATCGGCATGCGGCGGCAATACGAACAACTCGTCAACATCGACCGGGTCCAGCGACTCTTCGGCGCAAGTGGACTGCGGCGGCAAGAAGAAACTCGAGTCCAGCGGCTCCACTGCGCAAGACCACGCGATAGAACAATTCGTCTACGCCTATATCCGCGCGTGCCCGGGCTACACGCTGAACTACAACGCAAACGGCTCCGGAGCGGGTGTGCAGCAGTTCGTTAATAACCAAACCGATCTGGGTGGTTCCGATTCGGCGCTGGATCCAGCCAAGGGTGAGCCCGACAGCGCGGCGCAGCGGTGCGGTTCCCCCGCGTGGGACTTGCCGGCGGTCTTCGGCCCGATTGCGGTCACCTACCACATCAACGGTGTGAGCACGTTGCATCTCGACGGACCCACGACGGCAAAAATCTTCAACGGCGCCATCACCACATGGAACAATCCGGCGATCAAGGCGCTCAACGCCGACACCAACCTGCCCTCGACTCCCATCCATGTCATCTTCCGCAGCGACGCGTCCGGGACTACCGACAATTTTCAGAGATACCTCGATGCCGCTTCCAACGGTGCCTGGGGCAAGGGCGCCGGCAAGACGTTCAATGGCGGTGTCGGCGACGGCGAGACCGGCAACGACGGCACATCGACGGCCTTACGAACAACCGATGGGGCGATCACCTACAACGAGTGGTCGTTCGCGGTGGGCCGTCAGTTGAACATGGCGCAGATCATCACGCCTGCGGGTCGGGATGCCGTGGCGATCACGTCCGATTCAGTGAGCAAGACGATTGCGGGGGCCAAATTCAAAGGGGAGGGCAACGACTTGGTAGTGGACACGTCGTCGTTCTACCTGCCGACACAGGCCGGCGCCTATCCGATTGTGATGGTGACCTACGAAATCGTTTGCTCGAAATATCCGGATTCTGCGACCGGCACTGCTGTGAAAGCGTTTATGCAAGCCACAATTGGGCCTGGCCAAGACGGTTTGGACGAGTACGGATATATTCCCCTGCCTGACTCGTTCAAATCGAAACTGGCTTCGGCGGTAAGTGCAATCTCTTGATGAGCCGAAGGAGGCGTCGATAATGAGCGACGGCGAGCCGAGTTCTTGGGTATTGTCGCGGTTCGGGCCCTACCGGCTGAAGCGGCTGCTGGGCCGCGGCGGGATGGGTGAGGTCTATGAGGCCCACGACACCCGCAAGGGCCGGGTGGTGGCATTGAAGCTGATCTCCCGGCAATTCTCCAACGACCCGGTATTTCGGGCCCGGATCCAGCGCGAGGCCGACGCTGCGGGTCGACTGACGGAGCCACATGTTGTGCCGATCCATGACTATGGCGAAATCGACGGGACGTTTTTCCTCGAAATGCGCCTGATCGAGGGCGCTTCTTTGCGCAGTATGCTGAGGCACTACGGTCCGATGAGTCCGGCGCGGGCGGTGGCCATCGTGAGCCAGGTCGCCTCCGCGCTCGACGCCGCGCATGCCGCCGGCGTGACACACCGCGATGTCAAACCGGAAAATATCCTGATCACCGGTGACGACTTTGCATATCTGGTGGATTTCGGTATTGCCCGCGCCGCCGCTGATTCCGGGCTGACCCAGACCGGCCTCGCGATGGGAACCTACAACTACATGGCCCCGGAGCGCTTTGGCGCGGATGAGGTCACCTACCGGGCCGATATCTATTCGCTGACGTGTGTGTTGGGCGAGTGTTTGACCGGGTCGCCTCCGTATCGGTGCGACAGCGTGGAGCGGTTGATCACCGCGCATCTGATGCAGCCTGCCCCGCGGCCCAGCCAGCTGCGGCCCGGGATAGTTCCGGTGGCATTCGATCAGGTGATCGCCAAGGGCATGGCCAAAAACCCCACGGAGCGCTACCGCAGCGCCGGTGAACTGGCCAGGGCCGCCAACCAGGCGCTGACCGCACCCGAGCACCAGGCGGCCGCCATTCGGCGGCAAGGCGAGGGTGCGGCGCTGCTGACGAGTGCCGTTGATAGCGGGCTGGCCGGAGCGCGGCACCAGTACACGCCTTCGGGCGCCGGCACCGGGCCCTGGACCCAGCCGGCGCGGACGCCGCCGCGCGACACCGGCGACGCGAGGTGGCGCGGTCAACCTAGTGGACCGTCGTCCGCCGGGCCAGCGGGCACGCCGGACTTGGGCAAACCACCCGAACCCTCCCGCGATCGCAAGGTGCGAATCCTCATCGGCGCTACCGCACTCCTCGTCGTCGCCGCCGTCGTTATCGGCTATCTACTGATACGCCAGTCGCACCGCTCGGGCGGCTCCTGGGAGACGGCGTCGGGGCAAACTGTGCTGCCGTTCACCGGCCTCAACTTCCGCCTCTCTCCGGGCGGGTTGACGCTGGACTCCGATGGCAGCGTCTACATCACCAACGAGGGCATGTACGGGCGTGTGGTGAAGTTGGCTGCCGGGTCGAGCACTCCGACGGTGCTGCCGTTCAGCGGCCTGTACGAGCCCCAGGGGGTGGCTGTCGACTCCAACCAAACCGTGTACGTCACCGATTTCAACAACAGGGTGGTGAAGTTGACGGCGGGTTCGAACGACCAATCTGAGCTGCCGCTCACCGGGCTCAGTTTCCCCGAGGGTGTGGCGGTGGACAGCGCCGGCAACGTCTATGTCGCCGATCGGGGCAACAACAGGGTGGTGGAATTGGCGGCCGAGTCGAACACCCAGACCGAACTGCCATTCAGCGACCTCAATCACCCGAATGGCGTCGCGCTAGACACCAGCGGCAACGTTTACGTCACCGACTCCGATAACAACAGAGTGCTGAAACTGGCAAGGGGGTCGAACCAACAGGCCGTACTACCGTTCACCGGTCTCGCCTTGCCTTGGGGTGTCACGGTGGACTCCACCGGTGCCGTCTACGTCACCGAGTACCAGGACCAAAAGGTAGTGAAGCTGGCGGCCGGGTCAACCACCCCGACCGAGCTGTCGTTTACCGGCCTCAACACTCCGTTAGAGCTGGATGTCGACAAGTCCGGCAACGTGTACGTGGCCGACCGTGGCAATAACAGGGTGGTCCGGCTGGCGGCGAGCTGACAGCACCGGCGCATTCGTGACGGCTATTGCCGTCGGATTACCAAGATTCGGGTCGCCACCGCGGCCAACAGGTTGGTGACGGCCACCACGATGATCAAGGTCAGCGCGGCACCCCAAACCCGTAGGGCACCGGCATGTTCGGGATTGGTGAGTTCGGTGTAGATCAACAGTGGCAGGGAGGCCATATTGCCGTTGAAGATGTCGAAGTTGATGGAGCGGCTGTACCCGACCAGCACCAGCACCGGCGCGGTCTCGCCAATGATGCGCGCGATCGACAAAAGCACCCCCGAGATGATCCCTGGCAGCGCGACGGGCGCGACGACTCGCACGATGGTTTTCCATTTGGGAATGCCCAACGCATAGCTCGCTTCTCGCAACTCGTCGGGTACTAGCTTGAGCATCTCCTCAGTGGACCGCACCACCACCGGCAGCATCAGCAAGACCAGTGCCAGCGACACGGCGAAGGCGCTCTGCTCGAACCTCAGGGTGGCGATCCACAGGCTGAAGATGAACAGCGCCGCCACGATCGAGGGCACCCCGGCGAGCACATCGACCATGAAGGTGGTCGCCCGCGCCAGCCGATCCGAGCCGTATTCGGCCAGGTACACAGCGGCCATCAAGCCCAGTGGCACGGCCAGGATGGCGGCCACTCCGGCCTGCGCCAGCGTCCCGTACAGCGCGTGATACACCCCGCCGGCGAACTGCTCGGGCAGCACACCTCGCAGTGAGTGGGTCCACCAGCCCGACCGCGTGACGGCGTACCAGCCTCTTGCGACGACTACCCCCAGTACCCAGACCAGCGGTACCACCGCGATAGCGAACGACCCGAGAAAAAACAATGTCGCGAGGTTGTTTTTGATTTGCCGCCTGATACTGATCGAGCGAAATGCCGTTGCTTTGAGCGGCTGGCTGAGCGTGCCGACACTCATACGTTGACCTTTCCGCCGGCGATCGCCCGGGCAGCCGCATTGACGATGAACGTCAAGACGAACAACACAAATCCGGCGGAGATATAGGCGCCGGTCGGCAGTGGTTCGCTGAATTCCGATGCCGCCGAGGCGATTTTGGAGGCGAATGTGTACCCGCCGTCGAACAGCGACCAGTTCCCGGGCCGGGCTGCCGCGCGCAAAATGATCAGCACCGCCACGGTTTCTCCCAGGGCGCGGCCGAGGCCCAGCATGGACGCCGCGATGACACCACTCCGACCGAACGGCAGCACGGTCATCCGCACCACCTCCCACCTGGTCGCGCCGAGCGCCTGCGCTGCCTCAATCTGAATACTGGGGGTCTGTCGGAATACTTCTCGGGACACCGAGGAAATGATCGGCAGGATCATCACCGCAAGCACGATGCCGGCGGTGAAGATGTTGCCGCCGCCGACCAGTGACACGTTGCCGCTCTTGAACAGAAACAACCATCCGAGGTGGCGGTTGAGAAAAACTTCGATCGGCTGCAACTTCGGGGCCAGCACGAAGATCCCCCACAAGCCGAAGACGATCGACGGCACCGCGGCCAGCAGATCAACCATCGCGCCGAACGGACGCGACAGCCGTGTCGGCGCATATCGGGTGAGGAACACCGCGATCCCGATTGAGACCGGCACGGCCACCACCAAGGCGAATGCCGAACTCAGTACCGTAACCATGAGCAGGTCGCGAATACCGAAGACGAGGTGCCCGGCGTCGGTGGTATTGAATTCGGCACTGGTGAAGAAATTCGCGTGGTTTGCGAGCAGCGAGGGCACGGCCTGAATCAGCAGGAATATCGCGATCAGCACGATCGCGGCAATGATCGTCGAACCAGCAGCGGCCGCGATGGCCTTGAACAGGCGGTCCCCTCGCCGTGCCGTCCCCGCTTCGGTCGCCATTGGCGCAGGCGTTATCCCGTCTGGGATAAGTTGCCTCGTCAGCGGTTGTTGGGCCATGACGATCTTAGATCAGCTGAGGGCGTTGATCGCGGTTGTCAGTCTCGACTTGAATGCGGCGGGAATTGGGATATATCCGTTATCCGCCAAGCCATTTTGACCGGGGCCGATGGTGGTCTGCAAGAATGCTTTCACGGCCTTACCGACCGCAGGGTCTTGATACTTCGAACAGACGATTTGATAAGTCGCCAGGACGATCGGGTAGGCGCCGGGCTCCTTCGGCTTGTAGAACGATATCGTGTCGAGCACAAGGTCATTGCCCTGCCCCTTTATCGTTGCACCGGCAATCGTCTTGCCGACCGAGTCCGGGCTGATCGCCA
>JAFAQO010000146.1 GCA_019246375.1 Mycobacterium sp.
ACCGCCGAGGGCCAGCGTCACCTGGGCGGCGTAGCGGAAGCGTCTTGGCAGGAACGCCTCAACCAGCACGCCGGTCACGGCGGCCCCGAAGACGATAAGCATCGGGGAAAGCAGCGAGTATTCGACGCTGGGGCTGGGCATGCTCATCGACGGGGTCCTTCGGCTGTGCGCGGTGCCGTCCCGGCCGGCACGCGGGGCGCGGGATCATGCTGCCCGATGGTGGTCATGGTGTGGCCGACCGCTGGATTGATAATGTCCAGCACGGGTTTGGGGTAGACCCCGAGCACCAGCAGCAACGCGATCAGCGGAGCGACGACGACCACTTCTCGCGGGACCAGGTCACGGATCCGGTCGTTCCCCTCTGCGACGGGCCCAGCCATCACCCGCTGGTAGAGCCACAACATGTATATCGACGAAAGCACCAGGGCGGTCGAACCGAACGCCGCTGCGAGCCAGTAGCGGTTGAAAGTGCCTAGCAACACCAGAAATTCACTGATGAACGGGGCCAGCCCGGGCAGTGACAGCGTCGCCAGCGCCGCCACCAGGAACGTCCCGGCCAGCACCGGGGCCACCTTCTGCACGCCGCCGTAGGCAGCGATCGACCGGGTGCCGCGACGGGCGATCAGGAATCCGGCAATGAGGAACACCGCGGCGGTGGAGATGCCGTGGTTGACCATGTACAGTGTCGACCCACTTTGCCCCTGGGTGGTCATCACGAAGATGCCGAGGATGATGAAGCCGAAGTGGGAGATGGAGGTGTAGGCGATCAGGCGCATGATGTCGGTCTGGCCGATCGC
This sequence comes from Mycobacterium sp., assembly GCA_019246375.1. Classification (GTDB taxonomy): domain Bacteria; phylum Actinomycetota; class Actinomycetes; order Mycobacteriales; family Mycobacteriaceae; genus Mycobacterium. Next base: position 798 of record JAFAQO010000146.1, read on the forward strand.
CACCACCGCGCCATAGACCACACCGATCACCGACAAGACGACGATCAGCGGACGGAAATACGCTGAGGCGTCGGGAAACAACTGCAGGCAGTAACGCAACATGCCGAACGTGCCGACCTTGTCCATCACCGCCATCATCAACACCGCGCTTGCCGGAGGCGCCTCGACCGCGGCATCGGGTAGCCAGCCATGGAACGGCCACAGCGGGGCCTTGATCGCGAACGCGAACATGAAGCCTAAGAACAACGCCTTGAGAACCGCCGGGTCCACACCCAATGAACCCGACGAGACCGCTGCCACGATGTGCCGGAAGTCGAACGTGCCGGGGCCGTGTTGCGCGGTCACTACGTAAAGCCCAATTACCGCGGCTAGCATGATCAAACCGCCGAACAGGTTGTACAGCAGGAACTTCACCGCCGCTCGCGACCGCTGCGCGCCCTGCCCGAAGCCTCCGATGAGGAAGTACATCGGAATGAGCATCGCCTCGAAGAAGACGTAGAACAGCAAGACGTCCAGCGAGATCAATGAAATCAGCACCATCGACTCGACGGTCAGCGTCAAGGCGACGTAAGCGTGCACGCCGCGGCTGCGTTCACCGCCGTCGTTCCAGCCGGCCACCATCAGCAGCGGCACCAGCACCGTGGTGAGCAGCACTAAAACCACCGCGATGCCGTCCACACCGAGGGTGTATCCGGCGCCGAAAGCTGGTATCCAGGGATGGGATTCGACGAACTGGTAAGGCGCGCCACCGGGATGGAAGCCCACCGTGACCACGATCGATACCGCCAGCACCACCAGCGCCACAATGAGGCCCAGCCATTTGGCCAACAGACGCTGTGATCCCGGCAGCGCGATGATCACCACCGCACCTGCCAGCGGCACCAGCCACAGCGTACTCAGCCACGGGACGGTGTTCATGAGCGCCGCTCCTCCTCATCGCTCCGCTCTGCATCGTCGCCGGCGCGGGTCATCGCCACAGTTGCACCACCAGGATCACCGCGGCAAGCAGCGCCGCACCGGCGAACATCGACAATGCGTAGGAGCGGACGAAGCCGGTCTGCAATTCGCGCAGGCGATTCGATGTCCGGCTCACCAGCGCCGCCAGACCCAACACCGAACCATTCACGCCTTTGTTGTCGATCTCGACCAGAGCGTCGGTCAACTGCGCGCCGGGGCGCATGAACACCTCCTCGTTGAAGGCGTCGCCGTAGAGGTCGCGCCGCGCGGCCACCGTCAGCGCCGAAACCCTTTCCGGGGCGGCGGCCGGCACCGGGCGCCGGGCGTACATCCGGTAGGCCACCACGATCCCGACCGCGACGACGACCAGCGTCACAATGCTGATCACCCACGCCGGCGGGGCGTGAGCCGCTTCACGAGCGCCGACCACCGGTTCCAGCCAATTCCGCAGGGTGCCGCCGCCGGCCAGCAGGCCGCCGGAGAACACCGAGCCGACCGCGAGCAGAATCATCGGCCACGTCATCACCGCGGGCGCCTCATGCGGATGAGCTGAAACCTTCCAACGCTTTTCGCCGAAGAACGTCATCAGCATCACCCGGGTCATGTAAAACGCGGTGATCCCGGCGCCCAGCATCGCCACCGAGCCCAAGATCGGTCCCCGGATCCCACCGACACCGAGCGCGGCCTCGATGATGGCGTCCTTGGAGAAGAAACCTGCGAAAGGCCACATCCCGATGATCGCCAGGTAACCGAGCCCGAAGGTGGCGAAAGTGATCGGCAAAGCCTTGCGCAGCCCGCCGTAGCGGCGCATGTCCTGCTCGTCGTTCATCGCGTGGATCACGGCTCCAGATCCGAGGAACAGCCCGGCCTTGAAGAAGCCGTGGGTAAGCAGGTGCATGATCCCGAACACGTAACCGGCCGGACCGAGCCCGGCGGCCAGCACCATGTAGCCGATCTGGCTGATCGTCGACGCGGCGAGCGCTCGCTTGATGTCATCCTTGGCGCAGCCGATGATTGCCCCGAACAGCAACGTCACGGCACCGACGATCACCACGGCCAGTTGTGCTTCCGGTGTCAGGTTGAACACCGGATTGGAGCGCACGATCAGGTACACGCCGGCGGTCACCATGGTTGCGGCGTGGATCAGCGCGGACACCGGGGTGGGGCCCTCCATCGCGTCACCGAGCCACGCCTGCAGCGGTACCTGGGCAGATTTGGCGCACGCACCCAGCAACATCAGCAACCCCAGCGCGGCCAACACGCCCCGCCCGGCGCCCGGCGCGGCGGCGAAGACTCCGGCGAACGACAGCGTGCCGAAGTTGGCGAACATCAAGAACATCGCCAGCGACAGACCGACGTCACCGACGCGGTTCATCACGAAGGCCTTCTTGGCCGCGGTGGCCGCGGTCGGCCGTTGGTACCAGAAGCCGATCAGCAAGTACGACGCCAGCCCGACGCCTTCCCAACCGACGTAGAGCCCCAGATAGTTGTCGGCGACCACCAGCAGCAGCATCGCGGCGAGAAATAGGTTGAGGTAGGCAAAGAACCGGCGGCGATCGGCGTCCTCGGCCATGTAACCGATCGAGTAGATGTGGATCAGCGAGCCAACGCCGGTGATCAACAGCACGAAGCAAATCGACAACTGGTCGATCTGTAGTCCGAAGTCGACCTGCAAGCCGCCGACCTGAATCCACTTGAACAGGTTGGGGTGGATGACGCGGTCGTCACCGTGCCGGCCGAGCATGTTGATGAGCAGCGCCAGACCTACTCCGAACGACGCCAGCGCGGCGGCGCAGCCCAACAGGTGCCCCCACCGGTCGGTCCGCCTGCCGCCGAGCAGCAGGATCGCTGCACCGGCCGCCGGCAATGCCACGAGCAGCCAGGGTAAATGTGTCATCTGGCCTAACCCTTGAGCAAGTTGGCGTCGTCGACCGATGCCGATTTACGGGCCCGGAATATCGTCATGATGATCGCCAAGCCGACGACGACTTCGCAGGCGGCGACCACCATCGTGAAAAACGCGATCATCTGCCCATCGAGCTGGCCGTGCATCCGGGCAAAAGTGACGAACGCCAGGTTGACCGCATTGAGCATCAGCTCGACGCACATGAACATCACCATGGCGTTGCGTCGCAACAACACTCCGGCTCCGCCGATGGTGAACAACAGCGCCGAAAGGTAGAGATAATTCGCGGGATTCATGACGTTCCGTTTTCTGAACCGTTGGGTGAGTCGGCGTTTTTGCCGTCGACTCCGCGACTTTGCAATACCGGCGGGACCGACAATCGGGAGTAGGAGCCATCGGGAAGCAGCGCGGCCACGTCAACGGCATTGTGGCGGGCGTAGACGCCAGGGCCGGGCAGCGGAGTGGGATATCCACCGGGGCGGAAGCGTTCCTGTGACAGCTCCCGCTGAGTTTTGCGCCGCTCGAACCGCTCCCGGTGCGCCAGCACCATCGCCCCGACCGCCGCGGTGATCAGCAGGGCGCTGGTCAACTCGAATGCCCACAGGTAACGGGAGAAGATCAGTATCGCAAGGCCGTTGACGTTGCCCTTGGCATTGGCCGCCGTCAGCCCGGCGAAGGGAGGGAGCGTCGCGCTGCCGATTCCGGCGATCAGCAGAATGCCCAAGCCGACGCCGGCCACCACCGCGGCGACCCGCTGTCCGCGCAACGTCTCCACCAGTGACTCCGCGGAGTCCACGCCAATCAGCATCAGCACGAACAAGAACAGCATCATCACCGCGCCGGTGTAGACCACGACCTGCACTACGCCCAGGAATAGCGCGTCTTGAACCATGTAGAACACCGCCAGGATGATCATGGTCAACGCGAGAAACATGGCCGAGTAGACCGCGTTGGCGGCCATCACCATTCCCAACGCACCGATCAGCGCCACTGCACCCAGCACCCAGAACGTCACCGCCTCGCCGGTGGAGGTTCGGGTGATCGCGTCGGCGGCCAGTACCGTGGTCATCGATGGCCGCCGGTCGTCTGCTCGTCCCGCGACATGCTCTGTGCGGTCACGTTGCCCAGGTAGTAGTCCGCATCGGTGGCGCCGGGCGCCCGCGGATGTGGGGGCGGTTCCATCCCGGGTTGTAAGGGGGCCAGCAGCCGGTCCTTTTCGTAGATCAGGTCGGCGCGGTTGTCATCGGCCATCTCGTAGTCGTTGGTCATCGTCAACGCTCGGGTCGGGCAGGCCTCGACGCAGAGACCGCAACCGATGCAGCGCAGGTAGTTGATCTGGTACACCCGGCCGTAGCGTTCCCCGGGCGAATACCGTTCCGCTTCGGTGTTGTCGGCGCCCTCGACATAAATCGCATCGGCTGGGCAGGCCCAAGCGCATAACTCGCAACCGATGCACTTCTCCAGGCCGTCCGGATACCGGTTGAGCTGATGGCGACCGTGAAAACGCGGCGCGGTAGGCAGCTTTTGCTCCGGATACTCTTCGGTGATCGGGCGTTTGAACATCGACGTCAATGTCACGCCGAACCCGGCGATGGCTTCTAAGGACTTGGGGATTTTAGCCACGCGCGGCCTCCTTGCTCGCCGGTACCGGAGACTCGCCTGGAAGCGGTGGCGTCGGGAATGCCGCTTCAGCGAGTGGACCTCTGCCCCGCAGCTCCTCAGGAGTCCGGCCCAGTACATGAGTGCTCAAGCCGCTGAATGGCCTTCGCAGATACAGCAGCAGCACCGCCGCGAAGACCGCGCTGCTGGTCGCCAGCACAGCGGTCGAATGCGGGTAGCCCTGGTCACGCAAGGTGCGGATGACGGCGGCGATCATCACCCACAGCAATGCCACCGGAATGAGGATTTTCCAGCCCAGCGCCATGAACTGGTCGTAGCGCAGCCGGGGCAGCGTGGCCCGCAGCCAGAAATAGATGAACAGGAAAGTCCAGACCTTGGCCGTGAACCACAGCACCGGCCACCATCCGCTGTTGGCACCGTCCCACATGTTCAGCGGCCACGGCGCACGCCAGCCGCCGAAGAACAGCGTTGCGGCCAACGCCGACACGGTCGTCATGTTGATGTACTCGGCCAGGAAGAACATCGCGAACTTCAGCGACGAGTACTCGGTGTGGAAACCGGCGACCAGCTCGCCCTCGGCTTCGGGCAAATCGAAGGGGGCGCGGTTGGTTTCGCCGACCATTGAGACGAGATAAACCATGAACGACGGCAGCAGCAGAAAGACGAACCAGACGCGGTCTTGGGCGGCCACGATCTGTGAGGTCGACATCGTCCCGGCATAGAGGAACACCGACGCGAACGCCAAGCCCATCGCGACCTCGTAAGAGATCACTTGGGCGGTAGACCGCACTCCGCCCAGCAACGGGTAAGTCGAACCCGACGACCAACCGGCCAGCACGATGCCATACACCCCGATCGCCGACAACCCCAGAATG
>JAFAQO010000149.1 GCA_019246375.1 Mycobacterium sp.
GCGGCATCATGTCCTACACGCTGGCGTGCAACACGAGCCTGTTCGCCGCCATCGGCCCAAATTCGGCAACCCAGCTGGCTCCGTGCCGGTCCCCGCATCCGGCTTCGGTCCTGCATATTCATGGCACCGCAGATCGGCTCGTCCGCTATGACGGCGGACGCGGCGGCGGGTTCTCTCACATCGATGGACCACCGGTGCCGCAAGTGAATGCATTCTGGCGCAACGTCGACCACTGTGCGCCACCGTCTAGCAGCACCAAGGGTCCGGTGACCGACTCGACCGCCGCCTGCGCCGACAACCGCAGCGTTGCGCTCGTCACCGTCGACGGCGGCGGTCACGAGTGGCCAACATTCGCGACGCAGAAGTTGTGGCAATTCTTCGCGGCACACGCAGCCTGACGCGGTATTACGTGTCTTGTGCAGTTGTCGAGAAAATGTAACACTGAGCCCATGCCAGACACGCATGCCGTCACCAACCAGGTTCCGCCGCTGGAAAACCATAACCCCGCATCGTCGCCGGTGCTTATCGAGGCGCTGGTTCGGGAAGGCGGCCAATGGGGCCTCGACGAGGTCACTGAGCTGGGGGCGATTTCGTCCAGCAGCGAAGCACAGCGCTGGGGCGAGCTGGCCGACCGCAACCAGCCGATCCTGCGCACCCACGACCGTTACGGGCACCGCATCGACGAGGTGGAATACGACCCGGCCTACCACCAGCTGATGCGCACCGCGATCGAACACGGCTTACACGCCGCGCCGTGGGCCGACGACCGGCCCGGCGCGCACGTGGTCCGGGCGGCTAAGACCAGCGTGTGGACTGCCGAGCCCGGCCATATGTGTCCGATTTCGATGACCTACGCCGTCGTCCCGGCGCTGCGCTGCAACCCCGAGCTGGCCGCCAGCTATGAGTCGTTGCTGACCAGTCGCGAATACGATCCGGACCTGAAGGTTCCGACGACCAAAGTCGGCATCACCGCGGGGATGTCGATGACCGAGAAGCAGGGCGGCTCCGACGTCCGGGCCGGCACCACTCAGGCGACCCGCAACGCCGACGGCAGCTACCGCCTCATCGGCCACAAGTGGTTCACCTCGGCGCCGATGTGCGACCTCTTCCTGGTGCTCGCCCAGGCGCCGGGTGGGCTGTCATGCTTCTTCCTGCCCCGGGTGCTGCCCGACGGCACCCGCAATCGGATGTTGCTGCAGCGCCTCAAAGACAAACTCGGCAACCACGCCAACGCCTCCAGCGAAGTCGAGTACGACGGCGCCACCGCATGGCTGGTCGGTGAGGAGGGCCGTGGCGTGCCGACCATCATCGAGATGGTCAACCTGACACGGCTGGACTGCGCGCTGGGCAGTGCCACCAGCATGCGCACCGGCGTCACCCATGCCATGCACCATGCCCAGCATCGAAAGGCGTTCGGCGCCTATCTGATCGACCAGCCGTTGATGCGCAACGTGCTGGCCGATCTGGCCGTAGAAGCAGAAGCCGCCACCATGGTGGCGATGCGGATGGCCGGCGCCACCGACAACGCCGTGCGCGGCGACGAGACGGAGGCATTGCTGCGCCGTATCGGCTTGGCCGCCAGCAAGTACTGGGTCTGTAAACGCGCGACTCCACACGCGGCCGAGGCGATGGAATGCCTGGGCGGCAACGGCTATATCGAGGACTCCGGCATGCCGCGGTTGTACCGCGAGGCGCCGCTGATGGGCATCTGGGAGGGCTCCGGCAACGTCAGCGCTCTGGACACGTTGCGCGCCATGGCAACGCGCCCCGAGTCCGTCGAGGTGCTGTTCGACGAGTTGGGCCAGACGACCGGTCAGGATCCCCGGCTGGACGCCCACGTCGAGCGGCTACGGCCAGAGCTCGGCGATTTCGACACCATCGGTTACCGGGCCCGGACGATCGCCGAGAACGTCTGCCTGGCCCTGCAGGGCTCGCTGCTGGTGCGGCATGGTCATCCGGCCGTCGCCGAGGCTTTCCTGGCCACCCGCCTCGATGGGAAATGGGGCGGTGCGTTCGGCACCATGCCCACCGGGCTGGACCTTGCGCCGATCCTCGAACGGGCTTTGGTCAAAGGATGACGCGCGCCGGCGACGATGCAGAGCGAAGCGATGAGGAAGAGCGGCGCTCATGACGCACGCGATCAGACCGGTCGACTTCGACAACCTGAAGACGATGACCTACGAGGTCACCGATCGGGTCGCGCGGATCACCTTCAACCGGCCGGAGAAGGGCAACGCCATCGTCGCCGACACTCCGCTGGAATTGTCAGCGTTGGTCGAACGTGCCGATCTGGACCCGAACGTGCACGTCATCCTGGTGTCCGGCCGCGGCGAGGGCTTCTGCGCGGGCTTCGACTTGTCCGCCTACGCCGACCGGACCGCGTCAGCCGGTGGGACCGGCGCGTACCGGGGCACCGTGCTCGACGGCAAAACCCAGGCCGTCAACCACCTGCCGAATCAGCCATGGGACCCGATGATCGACTACCAGATGATGAGCCGGTTCGTCCGCGGCTTTTCCAGCCTGATGCACGCCGACAAGCCGACGGTGGCCAAGATCCACGGCTACTGCGTGGCCGGCGGCACCGACATCGCACTGCACGCCGACCAGGTGATCGCCGCCGCCGACGCCAAGATCGGTTACCCGCCGACCCGCGTGTGGGGGGTGCCGGCGGCCGGGCTGTGGGCCCACCGGCTCGGCGATCAGCGCGCGAAACGCCTTCTGCTGACCGGCG
>JAFAQO010000129.1 GCA_019246375.1 Mycobacterium sp.
GCCGCCGCAGCAGGGATTCCGGGACGCGTTCCAGCAGCTCGAGCGTCGAGCGCGGCAGAACGAACTGGTTGTCGACCACCCCTAAAAGCTACGCCGCTTTTGTGGATGTTTCGGCCAATGCCGCCCCGGGCTTTATGCGCTGGGGCCGGGGTCGGTGGTCTGCACTGGAGCGGCCTGCACGGCGTCGATCTTGTACTGGCGTGCCGCCGCGACCGCGACCGACGGGTCGATCTCCCCGTGGCGCGCCAGCGCCTCCAGTGTCGCTACGACCAGCGACTCGGCATCGGTGTTGAAGTAGCGCCGCGCGGCGGGCCGGGTGTCGGAGAAACCGAACCCGTCGGTGCCCAGCGTGACGTAACGACGCGGCACCCAGGGCCGGATCTGTTCGGGCACCGCCCGCATCCAATCCGAGACCGCGATGACCGGGCCGGCGCACTCGGCCAAAGCCTTGGTTACATACGGAACGCGGGCCGGGCGCTCCGGGTGACGCAGCTTCTCGGTCTCGATGGCCATCCCGTCGCGGTTCAGCTCGCCCCAGCTGGTCACCGACCACACGTCGGCGGCCACATCCCATTGCGCGGTCAGCATGTCGGCAGCTTTCAGCGCCGACTGCATGCCCACTCCGGAGGCCAGGAGCTGGGCCGTGTTGGTCCGCTGCTCGGTGGCGGCCCGGTAGCGGTAGATGCCCCGCAGCAGGCCCTCGAGGTCGAAATTCTCCGGCTCCGGCGGCTGCACATACGGCTCGTTGTAGACGGTGAGATAGAACATGACGTTTTCCGGGTTCTCCCCGAACATCCGTGCCAGTCCGCTTTCGACGATGTAGGCGATCTCGAAGGCGAACGCCGGGTCGTAGGAAACGACTGCCGGGTTGGTGCTGGCCAGCAGCAACGAGTGGCCATCGGCGTGCTGCAGACCTTCCCCGGTCAGGGTGGTGCGCCCCGCGGTCGCGCCGAGCAGGAAACCGCGCGCCATTTGGTCGCCCGCGGCCCACAATCCGTCGCCGGTGCGCTGGAACCCGAACATCGAATAAAAGATGTAGATCGGGATCATCGGCTCGTTGTGCGTCGAGTACGACGTGCCCGCGGCGGTGAAGCAGGCCACCGACCCGGCTTCATTGATGCCCTCATGCAGAATTTGCCCGAGTTCACTTTCCTTGTACGCCAGCATCAGATCGGCATCGACAGAGGTGTACAGCTGGCCGTTGCGGTTGTAGATCTTCAGCGACGGGAACCAGGAGTCCATCCCGAAGGTGCGGGCCTCGTCGGGAATGATCGGCACGATCCGCGGCCCGACTTCCCTGTCCCGCAACACTTCACGGAAGGTGCGCACCGTTGCCATCGTGGTGGCGACTTCCTGGTTGCCCGAGCCTTTCTTCAGCGACTTGTAGGTGTCGCGACCGGGCAGCGTCAGCGCCTTCGATTTGGTCCGGCGCTCGGGCAGGAAGCCGCCGAGCGTGCGCCGCCGGTCCAGCATGTACCGGATCTCCGGAGCATCCGGGCCCGGGTGATAATACGGCGGCAGGTAGGGGTTCTCCTCCAGCTCAGCGTCGGAGACGGGAATTCGCTGCGTATCGCGGAACTCTTTAAGGTCTTCCAGCGTAAGCTTTTTCATCTGGTGAGTGGCGTTCCGGCCCTCGAAGTGCTTGCCCAATGCATAGCCCTTGATCGTTTTCGCCAGAATGACCGTCGGCTGACCCTTGTGCTCCATCGCGGCGCGGTAGGCGGCGTACACCTTGCGGTAATCGTGGCCGCCACGCTTGAGGTTCCAAATCTCTTGGTCCGTCAGGTTTTTCACCAGCTCTTTGGTGCGCGGGTCGCGACCGAAGAAGTGGTCGCGGACGTACCCGCCGTCGTTGGCCTTATAGGTCTGGTAATCACCGTCGGGCGTGATGTTCATCAGGTTGACCAGCGCCCCGTCCCGGTCGGCGTGCAGCAGCGCGTCCCATTCGCGGCCCCAGATCACCTTGATGACGTTCCAGCCGGCGCCCCGGAAGAACGACTCCAGCTCCTGGATGATCTTGCCGTTCCCGCGCACCGGGCCGTCGAGGCGCTGCAGGTTGCAGTTGATCACGAAGGTCAGGTTGTCCAGGCCCTCCAAAGCCCCGACATGAGCGAGGCCCCGGCTCTCGGGCTCGTCCATCTCACCGTCACCCAGGAAGCACCACACGTGCTGATCGGAGGTGTCCTTGATGCCGCGGTCGTGCAGGTAGTGGTTGAACCGTGCCTGGTAGATGGCGTTCATCGGGCCGATGCCCATCGACACCGTGGGGAACTCCCAGAATTCGGGCATCAGCCGCGGATGCGGGTACGACGGCAGGCCGCCGCCGGGGTGGCTGTGCTCTTGCCGGAAGCCGTCGAGTTGGTCGGCGGTCAACCGCCCTTCGAGGAAGGCGCGCGCATAGATGCCGGGGGAGGCGTGGCCCTGGATAAAGATCTGGTCCCCGCCGCCGGGATGGGACTTACCGCGGAACAAGTGGTTGAACCCGACCTCGTAGAGTGCGGCCGAGGAGGCGTAGGTCGAAATGTGCCCGCCGACTGAAACACCCGGGCGCTGCGCGCGGTGCACCATGATCGCGGCGTTCCACCTGATCCAGGCCCGGTAACGGCGCTCGACGTCCTCGTCGCCGGGGAACCACGGCTCCAATTCCGTCGGAATCGTGTTGACGTAGTCGGTCGACGTCAGCGCCGGGATGGCCACCCGCTGCTCCCCGGCTCGTTCCAGCAGCCGCAACATCAGGTAGCGCGCCCGCGACGGCCCGGATCGGGCGAGCAGTTCGTCGAAGGACTCCAGCCACTCCGAGGTCTCCTCAGAGTCGATATCGGGCAGGTAGGACGCCACACCTTCGCGGATCACCCGGACGCGATCGGGTTCGCCTGCGCTGCTTGGGTTTTTGGCCAGGTCATGGCGTACGAACTCGGTGGTCAACGCACTACTCCTCGGTTGGCGGTTCCGGTGCATGACACGGCTTCCGGTGGGCACTGCTGTCAGTCTGCTCCTGTGTCCTCCTATCGTGCAGCACCGGCGGCCCGAGCGGCGGCTAGGCGCCGTCGTGCGGCCTCGGTCACCGGAATTCGGCGCCTTCGGACGGTCGAACGCCCGAGCCTGTAACGTCACGGGCTGTGCTGACCGGATGGCGTGATCCAGGCGGATCGGGAAATCCCGCAACGGGCACGTCGCGTCGCGTGCGCGTCGGCGGGTTGGTGCTGGGCAGCGTCGCGACAGTACTAATGGGCATCGGCGGGTGTGCCTCGGTCACCGAGGGCACGGCGACGGTCGACACCGCGGTCGCGCCGGCCTACCGGGCGTCGGTATCTGCCTCGGTCTCGGCGTCGTCGGCGACGTCACGGATCCGGGAGACCCAGCGGCAGCAGTCGCTGACGACGCGGGCCGTGCGCAGCTCCTGCGGAGCGCTTGCTACCAGCAGCAAGGACGCGATCGAAAAGGTGAACGCCTTCGTTTCGGCGTTCAACCAGGGTCGCGATCCCGGGCCGACGGAGGGCCCGGCCATCGACGCGCTCAACCACAGCGCTGACATGGTCTCCGGCAGCATCAGCAATCCGCTGTCACCGGACCTGCGTAACGCGCTCAACTCTTACGTCGACGCGTCCCGCGCGGTGGCGAACGCCATCGCCACCCATGTTGCGACGGGCGAGTTCAACAGCAGGGTCGATCAGCTCAACGACACCAAGACCAAAGCGGTTCAGCTGTGTATCGCCTCCTCGTAACTCAGTCGTGTGGAGCCAGTCGTGCTGTGCGACGATAGTGCCCATCGCACGGCGCCTTGATGGTCGAAGGAGGTCCACGGTGGTCGCGGCGGATGGCGCCCCGAACTACGCCCGCAAACTGGGCATCCAACGAGGGCAAGTTGTCCAGGAGTGGGGATGGGATGAGGACACCGACGACGATGTGCGCGCCGACGTCGAGGAGACGTGCGGTGGCGAGTTGCTCGACGAAGACACCGACGAGGTTGTCGACGTGGTCCTGTTGTGGTGGCGTGACGGCGACGGCGATCTCGTCGACACGCTGATGGATGCGATCACATCGCTTGCCGATGACGGCGTGATCTGGGTGCTGACACCCAAGACCGGCAGGCCCGGGCATGTGCTGCCCGCCGAGATCGCCGAATCGGCGCCCACCGCCGGTCTGATGCCGACCTCGTCGGTCAATCTCGGTGACTGGAGCGCCAGCCGGCTGGTGCAGCCGAAATCGCGGGCCGGGCGGCGCTGATGTTGACCGTCGGAACCGCGGCCCCCGACTTCACGCTGCGCGACCAGAATCATCAGCCCGTCACGCTCAGCGACTATCGCGGCGATAAAAACGTGCTGCTGGTGTTCTTCCCGTTGGCGTTCACCGGGATCTGCCAAGGCGAGCTGGACCAGCTGCGCGATCACCTGCCCGACTACGAAAACGACGACAGCGTGGCGCTGACCATTTCGGTGGGCCCGCCGCCCACCCACAAGATCTGGGCGATCGAAAACGGGTTCCTGTTCCCGGTGCTGTCCGACTTCTGGCCGCACGGAGCGGTCAGCCAGGCCTACGGGGTGTTCAACGACGACGCCGGCTTCTCCAACCGCGGCACATTCGTGGTCGATCGGTCGGGGGTCATTCGGTTCGCCGAAATGAAGCAGCCCGGCGAAGCCCGCGATCAGCGACTGTGGACCGACGCGCTGGCAGCAATCAAGGCCTGACCAGCGGCGTTTTGGGCGCCGGTCGTCGGGGCGTGTACCGTGCGCGGGACGGGCGCGTAGCTCAGTGGTAGAGCTCTGGTTTTACACACCAGCGGTCGGCGGTTCGATACCGCCCGCGCCCACAACCGTTAATGCAGGTAAACCGCAAGCGGTTGCTGCGGCTGGCCCGGGCAGTAAACCCCCGGTGTGCCAAGAGTGTGCCAACGGATCGATCGATGCCGGGCGCGGGTACGCCGCGCTGAATCGGTCGTCATCGTTGTCGGGTTCCTTGGGTTCGTGGCCACTCAGCCCAGTCAGCGGTGCACCAGCAGGACGCGGGCCTCATCGTCGTCGTGACGGATCGAGCATCGCTCGCCGCAAAGCGCCCGGTCGTACCGATGGCCCAGCATTTTCACGCCCGTCGCGTCGTCTCCGAGCGGGCGGCCTTGCCGCGCATCTCGATATAGACGAGATACGCCAGCATTTGATCACCCGGATCGACACCACGATCCTGGGTCGGCCAACCCAGGACTCACAAGAGTGATTCGCCTGTCCGAGTACCCCCCGGAAGCTCACACGAGGGACGTCGTGCCTCGGGGCCGGACGTAGGCGGCCCAGGTGACGCCAAGGCACACGACATAGAAGATCAGGAACACCCAGAAGGCCGTCGTGGCGGACTTGTGCGGTGCGGCGTAGGAAGCGCGCAGCACGACGTTGATCCCTACGCCACCCAGGGCGCCGACCGCGCCGGCGATGCCGATCAACGCGCCCGACATCGACCTTTCCCAGCCAAGGCTCTCCGTGGGTGAAAGGTCCGTCAGTTCAAGCGATTTCGCGGCGAATATGGCGGGGATCATTTTGTAGACGGATCCGTTGCCGACGCCGGAGATCAGGAATAGCAGGATGAAACCGATGACGTAGGCGACCATAACCGAGTGGCTGATTTTTCCGGGGTGGGCGTCGCCGCGGGTGCCGGCAATGACCAGAATCCCGGCCGCGGCGACCATCGCCACAAAGCAGCCCATGGTGATCTTGGCGCCCCCGATGCGGTCCGCGAGTCGTCCGCCGATGGGCCGGCTCAGCGAGCCCAGCAGCGGACCCAGAAACGCGATTTGGGACGCGTGCAAGGCGGCGGCAGCCGCCGTGGCGTGCGGTGTGGCCAGGTAGTTGATCTGCAGTACCTGCCCGAACGCGAAGCTGTAGCCGATGAAAGATCCGAAGGTGCCGATATACAGGAAAGAGATCAGCCACGCGTCGGGAAAGCGGACCACCCGCAGCATCGCCGCGGCGTTGGACTTCTGGTTGTCCAGGTTATCCATGAACAACGCGGCACCCAGCGCAGCCAGCCCGACCAGAACCAGATAGGTGGCGCACACGATCTGCGGCGAACGGTTGCCCGCCGTGGCGATGACCAGCAGACCCACCAGTTGGATGACCGGCACCCCGATGTTGCCGCCGCCGGCGTTTAGGCCAAGCGCCCACCCTTTGAGGCGCACCGGATAGAACGCGTTGATGTTGGTCATCGACGAGGCGAAGTTGCCGCCGCCGAATCCCGCGAAGGCCGCGACGAGCAGACAGGTGGTGTAAGAAAAACCAGGGTGCACCATGAACCACCACGTCAGCGTCAACGGAATGAGCAGCGCCAGCGCGCTCACGGTCGTCCAGTTGCGGCCGCCGAAGCGCGCGACGGCGGTGGTGTAGGGCAGCCGCAGCAGGGCACCGACCAGGGTCGGGACCGCCACCAGGTAGAACTTGCCCGCCGCGTCGATGTGGTAGACGTTCTGCGGCATGAAAAGGACCATCACCGACCAGATCGACCACACCGAAAACCCGATGTGCTCGGCAAAGATCGACCAGATGAGGTTGCGCCGCGCGACGTTGCGTCCGCCGTTGTTCCACGCGTGCAGGTCCTCCGGATCCCATCCCGAAATCAGACGATTACCCGTGCGCAGCCTCGAGCGCGGTGCGGCCGGGGTTGGCGTGGTCACCGGTTGTGCGGTCATGGCGGTCTCCTACTGGGTGGCCGGGTTTGGCGGAGACGCGCCATTGCGCTCGGGCAGGCTGAGACGGATCGTTCCGTCGCCGTTGGTGTGCACCGGGTAGGTGGCCACGGAGGGTCCACCGTTGGCGACCTCGCACCCAGAGTCGAGCTCGTAGGTGTGGCCGTGCAAGGGGCAGACGACGACGCGGTCGTCCATCAGTCCGTCGGCCAGCGGGCCGCCGCGGTGCGGGCAGACCGCCTCGAGGGCCCGAAGTGAGCCGTCGCGCAGCCGAAAGACCGCGATCTGGCGGCCCTCGACGGCGTAGGCGCGGCCCTCACACAGGGGAAGGTCGGCCACCGGGCCCAGGGTGATGTCGCTCATCGCACCGGCACCTGCGGGAGCGGGATCAGCGGAAGTGAGGGTCGGAACTGGTTGTCCTGCGGGCTGTTTCGGCTCTGGGTCCACGGGTCGCGGTAGGAATCCACCGATTTCTGCATTCGGGTGTCGAGGTCGGCGGCGATGCCGTCAGCGTCGTCGACTACGACCGCGCGGATGCGCTCGATGCCGACCCGCGGCACGAAGGTGTAGGTGCGCTCGAGCCAATTGGCGTTCTCACGGTAGTACTGCAGGAAACGACCGGTGAGCGCGATCACCTCGTCGTGAGTATCCACGGTTGCCAGCAGGTCGCCCTTGCGTACGTGCGCACCGGCGGCGCCGCCCACGTAGATCTGCCACTGCCCGCCTTCGATCCCGACGACGCCGAGGTCCTTGCACAGCGCCTCGGCGCAGTTGCGCGGACACCCGGTGACGGCCAGCTTCATCTTCGCGGGGCTGGCCAGGCCCTGGTACCGGGTTTCGATCGCGATGCCAAGCGCGGTCGAGTCGCCCAGGCCGTAACGGCAGAAGTCGCTTCCCACACAAGTTTTCACGGTGCGGAAGCTCTTGCCGTAGGCGTACCCCGACGGCATACCGAGGTCGGCCCACACCGCCGGCAGGTCTTCCTTGCGCACGCCGAGCAGGTCGATCCGCTGGCCGCCGGTGAGTTTGATCATCGGGATCTGGTACTTGTCGGCGACATCGGCGATCTTGCGCAACTGCTCGGAACTGGTGACGCCGCCCTTCATCTGCGGCACCACCGAGAACGTGCCGTCGCGCTGAATGTTGGCGTGCACGCGGTCGTTGATGAAGCGGCTGGCGCGTTCGTCGACGAACTCGTCGCCCCACATCATTTCCAGCAACGAGGACAGCGCCATCTTCGACTGCGCGTCCTCGCGGCCCTCGGGTGCCAGCGCCTCGAACACCGACGACACCGAATGCAGGCTCAGCTCGCGGATCAGCCGCATCAGTTCCGGCTTTTCGT
>JAFAQO010000289.1 GCA_019246375.1 Mycobacterium sp.
CGAAACACCCTTTGGAAGTGGGACTTGCGCATGCTCAACAAATACGAGCACCACCCCCGGCTAGTGAAGATCGGTTCGCGCGTGTATTTTCTCGAAGACACCAGACGAGGTGTGCTGCAGGCCTATCGCATCGAATGCGCACTGGGCAAAAGGGTCAAGCCAACCGATCCGCAGTGGGACCAGGCCTGCAAGATCGTGTTGTGCGCCGCCTCGACGCACCTCTCGCTCGTGCGCCACTTCAACTGGGTGCACTTGGCGGGTGGCGCTCAGTTGGCCATTGCGACGCGCAACAGCCTCTCGCGTAACCACCCGCTGTGCAGGCTGCTGTGGCCGTACATCTTCGGCACCCAGCAAAGCAACGACATGGTCACCCGCGGACAGATGGTACGCGGCGGCGACTTCGAGACCATCTTCAGCTTTACCTTCGACGGCATGTGCCAGTTGTTTGACGACACTTACCTGCACTATCGCCACAGCGTCAATGACCCTGAAGAGGACGGTAAGTCGCGCGGGGTGCACCTCGCCGGCTTCGAAACCCCGACGCAGCAGAACCTGCAGACGCTGTTCGACGCCATGCACCGCTTCGTGCGCAACTATCTGGAAATTTACTTCCCGCGGAATGCCCCAGGCGGAAAGGACGTGCGCCGCGACCGAGAGACGATGGCTTGGCTCACAGAGCTTAACGATCGCGTTCCGAAGGGAGTTGGGGTGAATCCCCAAAATTTCACCTGGGACGAATTGGCGCGAATGCTGGCGGGCCAACTGTACCTGGTGACCGTGCAGCACGAGATCCTCGGCACTTCTATGTGGAACTATCAGCTCTGGACGCACCGCCAGCCGGCGCGGATCTATCAGGATTTCCGGCCTGAGCCACTAGACGTTTACCAGCGGCTGGTCAACGCAAACTACAACCTGAACGTGCCCCGGCGCGCACTGATGGACGACTTTACTCGCGTCGCGCTTGACTGCCGCGCCAGGGCGGCGATGTTGCAATTCCAGAGCGAGCTCGCCGCGCTGCAGGCAGAGATGGACAGCCACCCACGCGCGGTATGGCAAGTCTCCCCATGCGAATTGAAGGTCAACATCAACGCCTAGTGGGACTTATCGGCGAGCGTTGGCGTTAGACGTCCGGTTCACCGACGAGGGGGTCGCCCCGGCACAGCGAGCCACTCCAGCCGTCGTGTCGCTTGCCGCGCTGTTCGACCAGACCCCGGATCGTGCCCTTCACCCGGAATCCACACCGGGTCGCGACACGCCGAGAGGGCCAGTTGCCGACCCGAGCCTTCCAGTGCACCACTTCCAGGCCCAACTCGCCGAAACCCCAGGCCAGTACGAGCCGCAGTGCGCGGGTCATCACACCGTTGCCGCGCGCCCATCGTGCCAGCCCGTAGCCAACGTCCGCGCCGCCCGCACCGTCCAGCCGTAGATCGATGCTGCCCGCGAAGCGTCCCTCATGCACGATCGCGAACGTCAGGAAGGTGTTGGCGCTCCAGCCCTCGGCGACGCGCGCCAAGAACTCATGCGCATCGGCTTCGTGATACGGCACCGGGACACTCGTCCAGCGCTGGAACTCCGGATCCTGGCACTGCGCCACGATGTCGTCGACGTCTTCGTGACGAGGACGCCGCAACAGCAGCTCGTGGCCGTCCGACAACTCGACTTCTATGGCAATTTCAGTGCCGCCTTCAGTTCGTCGGCCAGGTCGCCACGATCACCAACGGTCACGTCGCCCAAGCCCAGCCATGCCGCCATCGTCGCCAGCTCACCGGCCAGTGCAGCGGCCACCCGCGACGGCGACCGATCCGGCTCGACGAAAGCGCCGACAACGTGCAGTGCATCGCAGGTGCGGTCGGCCTTCAGATCGACGCGACCGACCAGCTCACCGTTCAGCAGAAACGGCCACACGTAGTAGCCGTACCGGCGCTGAGCCGCGGGAGTGTAAATCTCGATGCGGTAATGGAATCCGAACAGGCGCTGC
Source organism: Mycobacterium sp. (assembly GCA_019246375.1). Taxonomy (GTDB): domain Bacteria; phylum Actinomycetota; class Actinomycetes; order Mycobacteriales; family Mycobacteriaceae; genus Mycobacterium. The sequence goes on from JAFAQO010000289.1 coordinate 1,979, forward strand.
ACCCGCGGCCGGAAGAAGATCAGCGGGTCGAAGGGGCACAGCAGCGCCATGCCGCGGTCGAGCCGTGGCACCGACCGGCCGGTGCGCAGGTAGGCGGGCGCCGACCAGCCGTCGACGTCGACGCGTTCCAATTCACCGTCGGCGACCAACTTGGCGATCGCCGGCTTGACCTGCCCGGCGGCCAGCCGGAAGTAGTCGCGGATGTCGGCTTCGGTGCCCACACCCAGCGCGGTGACGGCCCGTAGGGTTAGCTCGCGCAGGGCCTCGTCGTCGTCAACTTGGCGCGCCAGCACCTGCGCCGGCAGCACGTTTTCGGTCAGGTCGTAGTGCCGGGCGAAGCCCACCCGGGTGGCCGTCGTGAGCACACCGGAGGCGAACAGCGCCTCGGCCACCCACTTGGTGTCGCTGCGGTTCCACCAGGGTCCCTTGGCCCGGCGGGGCGCGGCGGCCAGGTGGGCCTCGATCTGCCCGGCGGTGCACGGCCCGAGTTCGGCGACGGCGGCGACGATGTCGTCGGCCAGTTGTGGGTTGGCCTTGACGATATGTGTGCCCCAGCGACCATGACGGTACTGGCGCATCCGCCAGCGCAGCAGCGGCCAGTCGTCGACGGCCATCAACGCGGCCTCGTGCGCCCAGTACTCCACCAGCAGTCGCGGCGAGCGCGCGCTATGCCCCCAAGCGGCGCGGTCCAGCACGTCGCGGTCGTAAGGCCCGAGCCGGCTGAACACCGGCGCGTAGTGCGCGCGCGCCGTCACCGACACCGAATCCAACTGCAGCACCTGGATGCGGGAGATCAGCCGCCGCAAATGTGCGCGAGTGATCGGTCCGCCGGGCCGCGGCTCGGCGAGGCCTTGCGCAGCAACGGCTACCCGCCGGGCTTGCGCACCGCTCAGTGTGGGCATGGCCGCCGGTAGCTGAGCAACCGGTACCGTAGCCCCGAGCGGCTGGTCAGCCATTCGCCTATCGTCCCCAGCCACGTCTCGTCAAGCACCGGGGCCACCGCGTCGGCGTCGTCGCGCGGCAGATCGAGCTCCACCTCGGTGATCTCACATCGGGTCGCTCGCGGCATGGCGAGCGCGTAGATCTGTTCACCGCCGATCACCCAGGTCTGCTCGTCGGCGAGCGCCTGGTCAAGACTCCCTACAACCTCCGCACCCTCAGCCACGAAGCCAGTCTGGCGGCTCAGTACGACATTCCGGCGGCCGGGCAATGGTCGTACCTTGGCCGGCAGCGATTCCCAGGTTCGCCGGCCCATCACGACGGTGTGGCCCATCGTGAGCTCTTTGAAGCGGGTCTGGTCTTCAGGCAGTTGCCATGGGATGCCGCCGCCCCGGCCGATGACACCCGACGTCGACTGAGCCCAGATCAGGCCCAGCTCCGTCATAAGCGTCATACGGCGACGGGGGCTTTGATCGCCGGATGGGGATCGTAATTCTCGATGACGATGTCGTCGTAGGTGTAGTCGAAGATCGAATCGCGTTGCGCGAGAACGAGTTCCGGATACGGCCGCGGCTCACGGGTGAGCTGCTCGGCGACCTGGTCCTTGTGGTTGTCGTAGATGTGGCAGTCACCGCCGGTCCAGATGAACTCTCCGACTCCCAAACCGGCCTGGGCGGCCATCATGTGGGTCAGCAGTGCGTAGCTGGCGATGTTGAACGGCACCCCGAGGAACAGGTCGGCGCTGCGTTGGTAGAGCTGACAGCTCAGCCGCCCGTCGGCCGCATAGAACTGGAAGAACGCATGACAGGGCGGCAGCGCCATCTGTGGAATTTCGCCGACATTCCAGGCCGACACGATGATGCGCCGCGAATTCGGGTCGGTCCGCAGCAGCTCCAGCGCCGCGCTGATCTGGTCGATGTGCTCACCCGACGGGGTGGGCCACGATCGCCACTGCACACCGTAGATCGGTCCCAGATCCCCTGTGGCAGTTGCCCATTCGTCCCAAATCGTGACACCGTGCTCCTGTAGCCAACCGACATTGGAGTCGCCGCGCAAAAACCACAGCAACTCGTATATCACCGATTTCAGGTGGACTTTCTTGGTGGTGATCAGCGGGAAGCCGGCCGACAGGTCGTAGCGCATCTGGTGGCCGAACAGGCTGCGGGTGCCGGTGCCGGTGCGGTCGGCTTTGGGGGCGCCCCGCTCGAGTACCAGGCGCAGCAGATCCTCGTACGGCGTAGCGATCGGCACGCGGTCAGCTTAGCGGCGATCGCAAGCGCGGCGAAGCCGGGCGCCGCGGGTCGCCGCCATAGAACTAGCGGCGATCGCCAGCGCGGCGAAGGCGGGCGCGGCAGGTCGGCACCGATTAATCGACGTCGATGCGTGGGGAGTAGAACGGATGGCATGCCGAACATCACCGATACCGTCACGACTCCCGACGGCACCTGCACCGTCCGCCTCTTCACCCCCGACGGGGAGGGTCCCTGGCCCGGCGTGGTCATGTACCCCGACGCCGGCGGTGTACGCAAAACCCTCGAGGAAATGGCCGCCAAGCTGGCCGACTTCGGATACGCCGTGCTGCTGCCCGACGTCTACTACCGGCTCGGCGACTGGGCTCCGATTGACATGAAGACCGCTTTCGGTGATCCGGAGGAACGCAAGCGGCTGATGTCGATGATCGGGACCGTGACACCGATGACGATGGCCATTGACGCCGAAGCCTTCTTCGATTACCTGGCTGATCGCCCGGAGGTCAGCGGGGACAGATTCGGCACCACCGGTTACTGCATGGGCGGGCGAACGTCGCTGGTCGTGGCAGGCCGGCAGCCGGACCGAGTCGCCGCCGCCGCATCTTTCCACGGTGGCGGGCTGGTGACCGACGCCGCGGACAGCCCGCATCTGTTGGCCGACCGGATCCAGGCGGCGGTGTACGTGGGCAGTGCAGAGAACGATGCGTCGTTCACAGCCGACCATGCCGAACAGTTGGAGAAGGCGCTCACGGCGGCCGGCGTCGAGCACACGATCGAGACGTATCGAGGCGGGCACGGGTTCGCGGTCCCGGATAACGCGCCCTACGACGCCGCCGCCGCGGACCGACACTGGGCGGCGACGCGGGACTTCTTCGGCGCCCACCTGACGAATTAGTTCTAAGGCACCCGTTCAGATACCGGCGTCGTCGGCCACTTCGCGGGCTTTGGCGACCAGTGCGTCGATCCGCTGCACCGTCGGAGTGCCGGCGGCGGCCTTGTTCTGCGGCTCATCCAGGGCGCGGCGCATCACACCTTCGGCGATGACAGCAACCTTCCACAACCCCAGTGCATGCCAGTACTTCAGCGTCTCGGCGTCACGCCCGGTTTCCATTAGATAGAGCCGCGCCATCTCGGCCCGATCCGGAAATCCGTCGAGTGCCGCGGCGGCAAAGTCACCCGCAGTGTCCTCACCGGGCTGGGGCCAATACGCCAGCAAGCTGCCCATATCGGCCAGCGGGTCGCCGAGGGTGGAGAGCTCCCAGTCCAGCACGGCGACCACTTCTCCGGTTGTGTGCGAGGTGATCACGTTGCGCAGATGGAAGTCGCCGTGCACCAGCGCCAATTCCTGGCGCTGCGGCGCCGCGGCGACCAGCCGTCGGGTCAGGTCGTCAAGGTCGGGCAGCTCCCGGGTTTTCGACAGCTCCCACTGCCCAGCCCAGCGCTTGAGCTGTCGCTGCGCGTACGGCTTGTGGCTGGCCAGGTCGTCCAGGCCGATCTCGTCGAGGTCAACGGCGTGAACCTTGGCCAGTGTCTTCGGCAACGAGAGTCCAATCTGCCTGCGGCGCTGTGGCGTTAACGATTCGGCGATCGACATCCGGTCCACCACCAGGCCGTCGACGAACTCCATCAGCAGCAACGGCACGTCGTCGGGTTTCTGTGGCGACCCGCTGCGCCCGGCTTCGCCGCGCTGGCGATCGCCACGGGCATCCCTGGTCAGCCCGTACACCACAGGTGTCGGAACCGCGGTGTTCTCGAGCGCGGACAGGATCCGCGCTTCCCGGGCGACATCGTGCGCCGAAGCCAACAGAGTTCCCAGCGGCGGGCGGCGCAGCACCCACTTGCGGCCCTCGGCGTCGCGCACCAGGTAGGTCAGGTTCGACTGCCCGAGCCCGATCCGCTCGAAGTGCAATGGGCCGGTGAACGTTATCCCCAGGCGCTCAATCCAGTCGGCGATCGCAGCCGGGTCGATTCCGATGACCGCGCTAGTCATTCGAGCCCCGACGGAATGCCAGCGCATCGCCGAGCAGCCGACCACCGTCGATCACCATGGTCTCGCCGGTGATCCAGCTCGCGGCATCTGAGACCAAAAACGCGACCGCGGCCGCAACGTCGACCGGCTCTCCGATGCGTCCCAGCGCGGTCGACGCCGACACGGCGTCCTCATGGTCCTTCCACAGCGCTTCGGCGAGTCGGGTGCGCACCACTCCAGGGCAGACCGCGTTGACCCGGACATGGGGTGAAAGTTCGAGCGCCAGTTGTTTAGTGACGTGGATCAGTGCTGCCTTGGTGGCGTTGTACATGCCCAGGTTCGGCGCGAAGTCCATGCCGCCGATTGAGGCGGTGTTGATCACCGCACCGCCGTGCTCGCCCATCCACGCCTTGACCGCGAGCGAGGTCCACAGCAGCGGTGCCCACAGGTTGACATCGAAGGTTTTGGCGAAGCGGGCGTGGTCCTGATCGACCAGTGGGCCGTACGCGGGGTTGGTGCCGGCGTTGTTGACCAGAATGTCCACGCTGCCGAAACGGTCAAGCGTGAGCTCCACGCAGCGTCGGGCGGCATCTTCGTCGACGGCGTGGGCCGCAACACCAAGGGCCTTCCCGCCGACCTGCGCGGCAGCCGCGTCCGCGCTCTCCTGCTTGCGAGAGGTCAGTACCACGTTCGCGCCGGCATCGCCCAGCCGTTGCGCGATCGCCAGCCCGATGCCCCGCGAGGCCCCGGTGATGATTGCGGTGCGGCCGGTCAAACTTTCCGCGGTCACTGACTGTCCCTTAGCAGGCCGCGCTGGTAGCGGCGCATCCCGTGCAGCCACCGGTCGTAGTCGGTGGCCTTGTGGCGGTACATGTCCAGCACTTCTGCGTGCGGAAGGATCAGGAAGCGCTCCTCGTCGATGGCCTCCAGCACGCTGTCGGCGACCGCTGCCGGTTCCAGCACCGCACCCGCAGTAGTGACTGCGCGGGTGGCGAGATCGCCCAGTGGGTCGCCCGACTGCTCGCCGGAATACAGCAGCTTGGTATTCACGCCCATCGGACACAGACAGCTCACCCGGACTCCTTGATCGCCAAAGGTGATGTTCAGCCACTCGGCGAAGCCGACGGCCGCGTGCTTGGTGACCGAGTAGGTGGCAGAGCCGAGTTGAGTGAGCAGTCCGGCCGCCGACGCGGTGCTGACGAAGTATCCCTCGCCGCGCTCAACCCAGCCCGGCACCAGCAGTTGTGCGGCGCGAATGTGAGCGCGCAGGTTGACGTCGATGCTCCGATCCCACTCGGCGTCGCTGGCGTCCAGTCCTGTCACACCGGTGATCCCCGCGTTGGCGAAATAGAGGTCCACTGCGCCGAATTCATTGTGCGCGAGGTCGATCAGCCGTTGGATCTGGGCGGTGTCGGATACGTCGGCACCCGCGCTGACGGCTGCGCCGGATCGCTCGGCATTGATCTCTGCGACCACTGCCGCGGCGGCGTCGGCGTCCAGATCGGCGACCACGACCTGCGCCCCCCCATGTGCCAACTTCGCGGCCAGCGCGCCGCCGATACCGCCGCCACCGCCGGTGACGATAGCGACCTTATGAGCAACCTTCACATGGAATCCTTTCGTCAGCGGCGGAGTAGTCGCCTAATCCACGCCCGGGAGTCTGCCGGATCGATCACGTCGTCGAGTTCGAAGGTGGTGGCCGACGTCAGCGCCTTGCCGTGTTGATACGCCGCCTCGACCAGCCGGTCGAACAGCTGTTGACGTTCGATCGGGTCGGTGACGGCGGCCAGCTCCTTGCTGAACCCCAGCCGCACCGCACCTTCGAGTCCCATCCCGCCGATCTCCCCCGTCGGCCAGGCGACGGTGAACTCCGGCGCATGGAAGGATCCGCCGGCCATCGCCATGGCGCCCAGCCCATAGCCTTTGCGCACGATGATCATGCCCAGCGGGACGGTCAGCCGGGCCCCGACGACGAACAACCGGCTGAACCGCCGGACAGCCGCCTCCTTTTCGGCATCGGGGCCGACCATGAATCCGGGCGTATCGCATAGTGAGATCACCGGCAGCCCAAACGATTCGCACAGGATGAGGAAGTCGGCTACCTTGTCCGCGGCCTCGGCGTCAATCGCGCCACCGAGATGGTGACTGCTGTTGGCCAGCAACCCATATGCCACCCCCTCGACCCGGGCAAGTGCGGTGACCACGCCGACTCCGTAGTCGGGGCGCAGCTCCAGAGCGGAGCCGACGTCGACGACCGATTCGATCGCTCGGTGCACGTCGTATGCCCATAACCTGTTCTCCGGGACCACGTGCCGGGCCAACCGCGGGTCAGGCGCCTCCCAATCGTCAACGCTGCCTTGGAAGTACGACAGATACCGCTTGGCCAGCGCCACCGCGTGGGGCTCGTCCCGCGCGACGAGGCTGACCACACCGTTGCGTCGATGCACGTCGGTCGGTCCGATGTCTTCCGGGCGGTAGACGCCCAGGCCGCCGCCTTCGATCATCGCCGGCCCGCCCATCCCGATGTTGGCGTCGGGGGTCGCGATGATCACGTCACATGTCCCGGCCAGCGCGGCGTTGCCGGCGAAGCAGCGACCCGACACGATCGACACCAGCGGCACCTGTCCGCTCAGCGCACCGAGCGCACGGAAGGTCGGCACGTCCAGCCCGGCCACGTTGCCGAGATCGGTGTCGCCGGGCCGGCCGCCGCCACCCTCGGCGAACAGCACCACCGGCAGGCGTTTACGAGCGGCCAAGTCGAAGACGCGATCGGTTTTGGCG
>JAFAQO010000539.1 GCA_019246375.1 Mycobacterium sp.
GCGCTCCTGATCGGGATCCACTCGGGGGCGCCGTTCGTGTGGGACGCCTGGACCGTCGGGCTGCAATGGTGGCGACGGTTCGGCCAGGAGCGCCCGTTGCACGGCACCGCCCACGACGCGTTGATGGCGATTCCTGGTATCGGGAAATATTTCCGCGCGATGGGCGTCCTCCCGGCGGCTCCCGACGCCATCGCCACCGCGCTAGCTGAGGGACGCGACGTAGCGCTGTGGCCCGGGGGTGAAGTGGACTCGCTGCGGCCGTGGCGGGAGCGCGACCGCGCCAACCTGGCCGGCCGGAAGGGCTTCGTGAAGATGGCGATCCGCGCCGGGGTGCCGATTGTGCCGATCGCAACCGTCGGAGGGGCTGACGCCATGCCGGTGCTGATCCGCGGTGATCGGCTCTCCCGCGCATTGCGACTCGATCGGATATTGCGGCTGAAAGTCTTCCCGCTGGCGATCTCGCTGCCCTGGGGTATCGCGCCAGCGGCGCTGCCACAACTGCCGCTGCCGGCCAAGATCCGCACCCGGTTCATGCCGCCGGTCGAGCTGGACCACGACCCCGCGCGCGCCGACGAGGACGAGTACGTCGACCGCAAATACCACGAGGTGCAGGACAGCATCCAGCGCGGCATGGACGCGCTGGCCCGCAAGCGGGCCCTGCCCCTGTTCGGCTGACCAAGACGCCCACACAAGCGACGAGCCCGGTCCGTTTACCGGACCGGGCTCATCCTTCTATCGAGCTCTACTCGTGCTGGTGCGTCTCTTGCTTCTTCTCAGCGGACTTCGCGCCGCCGCGGGCCGATTCGGCCTCGGCTTCCTTTTTGGCCGCATCCCGCTGCGCTTCGGCCTTGTCCTGCTGGGCCGAGCCCTCGCGGGCCAGGTCGTCTCGACCGGTCACGTTTCCGACGGCTTCCTTGGCCTTGCCCTTGACGTCTTCGACGACGCCGCGCACGCCTTCAGCAGGTCCGCTCTTGTCCTTGTCTTCCGCCATGAACCCTCCTCATTGGCTCTGAGTTCGGTTGCTCAGACCGATCGATGTTCCGGCCGGTCCTCGGCGTGGTGTCCCCCGCCGCGCTGCCACGGATTCCCACGGCATCTGGGGCTCAAACATCTACCGGGCGCCAGCAGGTTCTGCGGCTACCTGTACCCGGGCTTCGTGCTGGTAAAAGGTGTCGATGCCCCGTCGCTGTGATGTGGCCCACGCTGCTGGCGAGCGCTGCCGCCCCCGCGTTTGGCAGCGATGCGGCCGGGTATGGGGAGGAGATGACGTCGCTGTGGCTTGACGGCAATCGACCGTCTCACCGAACAGACCGCCTCAACGAGGGAGCGCGCTCGGCCGATGCCGTGGTCGTCGGCGCGGGCATCACCGGCCTGGTCACAGCAGTGCTACTGGCCAGGGCCGGCAAGGACGTGCTCGTGCTGGAAGCCCGCACCGCCGGCGCGGTGACGACCGGCAATACCACCGGAAAAATTAGCTTGCTGCAGAGCACCATGCTGACGAAGATTGTGGCCCGCCACGGCGCCGACATCGCACGCGACTACGTGAAGGGCAACCGGGAGGGCCAAGACTGGCTGCTGCGCTATTGCGAAACCAACAACATTCCGGTTCAGCGCGAGGACGCCTACACCTATGCCCAGTCCGCGAAGGAAGTGCCGTCCGCGCGCGCCGAGCTGACGGCGTGCCGGCTTGCCGGCCTGGACGCCGAGTGGGACGACGATGCCGGTGTCCCGTTTCCGTATCACGGCGGTGTGCGGCTGGCCGACCAAGCTCAATTCGATCCAGTGCCGTTGCTCGACAGTCTAATTGCCGAACTCACCAGCCGCGGTGGTCGACTGGCCGAAGGTGCACGGGTGCGGTCGGTGTCGCAGGATGGCGACCGGGTGCGGCTGCGGGCGCACACCGGCCACGACGATGTGGAGGTCGATGCCGCGCAGTGCGTACTGGCCACCGGCATCCCGATTCTGGATCGGGGCGGCTTTTTCGCCAGGCTCAAACCCAGCAGGTCGTACTCGTTTGCTTTTAAGGTTCCCGGTGAAATCACCCGGCCGATGTTCATCTCCGCGGGTTCACCGACCAGGTCGGTGCGCTATGCGCCGGTCGGCGATGGCGAGCGGCTCATCGTCGCGGGCGCCGGCCACACCGTCGGGCGCAAGAGTCCCACCGCCGAATTGGACGAGTTGTCGTTATGGGCACAAAAGCATTTCCCGGGCGCTGAAGCGACTCATCATTGGTCGGCACAGGACTACACGCCGATCGACCGGTTACCGTATGTCGGCCCGATTCTGCCGGGCAATGAAAAGATCTTTGTCGCAACAGGTTTCAACAAGTGGGGACTCAGCGCCGGCGCGGCTGCAGCGCTTGTGCTGAGCGGACGAATTCTGGGTGGCCGAATGGATTGGGCACGCGCATTCGCCGCGTGGAGCCCGCATGAGCTGACCGGGATCACCACGGCGGTGCAGGCAAATCTTGAAGTCGGATTCCACCTGGGCAAGGGCTGGCTGGCGCCGATCGCGCGCATCGGAAGCTCCATCCCGAAAGAAGGCGGTGTGGTTAGCGGTCCGCCCTGGCATTTACAAGCGCGGTGCTCGATTGACGGTGTGCAGCACCGAGTTTCGCCGGTGTGCCCGCACCTGGGCGGCATCGTGAACTGGAATGACGCCGACAAATCATGGGAATGTCCGCTGCATGGATCGCGATTCGCTCCGGACGGCACCTTGTTGGAAGGACCGGCCACCCAGGGGCTGACCGCGTCGTAACGATCGCTTTGCCAGACCACTGCTGCGGGCCGGACCGGCGAATGTTTGATGGTCAAAGTGGCCGGGAAGTACTTCTCGCATGCCGACGGCAGCGACGCGCAACGTTTTGCTCTGGCATGTGCACGGCTCGTGGACGGAGTCATTCGTGCAGGGCCGGCACCGCTATCTGCTGCCGGCCAACACCGCCAAGGATGCCGACGGTCGCGGACTCTGCGGGCGCCGCTGGCCGCGGGCCAGCGAAGTGAATGTCGAACGGCTGTTTGACGAGAAGATCGACGTCGCGGTGCTGCAACGCCCTGTTGAGCTCGAGTTGCTGGCGGCCTGGTCGGGCCGCCGGCCGGGTATCGACGTCCCGGCGGTGTATGTCGAGCACAATGCGCCGCGGCCGTCGCCGACCGAAAGCCGCCACCCGGTTGCCGACCGCACCGACATCACGCTGGTCCATGTCACCGACTTCAACTGCCTGATGTGGGATAACGGCCTCGCGCCCAGCACTGTCATCACCCACGGCATCATCGATCCCGGCGACCGCTATACCGGCGAGCTGCGCGCCGCCGCGGCGATGATCAACGAACCGATTCGGCGCGGCCGCGTCGTGGGCACCGATTTGCTGCTCCGGCTGTCGACCGAAGTTCCGATCGACGTGTGGGGAATGGGCACGTCGGACCTCAACCGGCCGGGCTTAACGGGCGATGTTCGCGGGCGGGGCGATGTGGCACCGCCCGCCCTATTCGATGAGGTGGCGCGTCGGCGGGTCTACCTGCATACCGCACGGTGGACGTCGCTGGGAATTTCACTGGTGGAGGCGATGCATCTGGGAATGCCGGTGGTCGCGGTGGCCTCGACGATGGCTCCGTTGACCGTGCCCAGCGAGGCCGGCGTGGTCAGCGCCGACGTCGGCATTTTGGGCGACGCGCTGCGACGCTATGTCGGCGATCCGGAGGCGGCGCGCGCCGCCGGGAAGTCAGCGCGCCAAATCGCCCTCAAGTACTTCGGCCTCGACCGCTTTCTGCAGGAGTGGGACCAGCTGATCGAGGAGGTGTGCGCATGAAGTCTGGCAAGAACCCCCAAGGAAGGGCGGTGACATGAGAATCGCCATGGTGTCCGAGCATGCGAGCCCGTTGGCGGTGCTCGGCGGCGTCGACGCCGGAGGCCAGAACGTACATGTCGCCGAGTTGTCCGCCGCGCTGGCCCGACGGGGGCACGAGGTAGCGGTCTATACCCGCCGGGACAGCCGCCAACTGCCGGAGCGGGTGCAAACTCCAGACGGCTACACCGTCGTGCATGTGCCGGCCGGTCCGCCCGAGGCGCTGCCCAAAGACGAGCTGCTGGCGCATATGCCGGCGTTCGGCCGGTTCCTGGCCCGACGCTGGCGCGACGAGCCGCCGGATGTCGCCCATGCGCATTTCTGGATGTCCGGTATCGCCACCTTGCGCGCGGCCCGGCGCTGCGACGTGCCGACCGTGCAGACCTTCCACGCCCTGGGGGTGGTGAAGCGGCGTCACCAGGGTGTGCTGGACACCAGCCCGCCGGCTCGCTTGAGGCTCGAGCGATCGGTGGCGCGCACCGCCGACTGGGTCGCGGCTACCTGCACCGATGAAGTGTTCGAGCTGGTGCGGCTGGGCCGGCCGCGCTCGCGCATATCGGTGATTCCGTGCGGCGTCGACCTGGACCGGTTCCGCCCGGACCGTATCCGCGCAGTACATCGTGCACCGCGCCGGATTGTGTCGGTTGGCCGGCTGGTGCCGCGCAAGGGATTCGACATCTTGATCCGGGCGATGACGGCCGTGCCGGATACCGAACTGCTGATCGTCGGGGGACCGGATGCCAGCGGTTTGGCGAATGATCCAGAAGCGCAACGGTTATCGGCCTTGGCCGCCCAATTGGGTGTCTTTGATCGGGTCCGGTTATGCGGGTCGGTGTCGCGCGCCGAAATGCCGGAGATGCTGCGGCGGGCTGATGTGGTGGCCTGCACGCCCTGGTACGAGCCGTTCGGGATCGTTTCGGTGGAGGCGATGGCGTGTGGCGTGCCGGTGCTCGCCACCGCGGTGGGCGGCATGCTCGACACGGTGGTCGACGGCATGACCGGCTTGCTGGTTCCGCCCAAAGATCCGCCGGCCTGCGCGGCCGCCCTCAATTGGATGCTGGCCGATCCGGCGCGGCTATCCGAGTGGGGCGCCGCGGGACGACACCGGGCCCACTCCCGCTATTCGTGGGACCGGATCGCCGCGGACACCTGCAAGGTCTACCAGCGCCTGGTCCCGGCAGGGAGGCCCGCGTCGAGAACAAGCACTGTGTCGGCCTCGGGTCGTCAATCCGGCTAACGCCCGTGCACGCTGAGGCGAAATCTTGTGTGCGCTGGCTATTTCGACGCACCTTCGAGCAGGCGCACCTGACGCTCCAACTCCGGTGGCAGTGCGCGGCGGTTGCCCAGCGCAGCCGGTAGCCGCGCCAGCGCTTCGGCTGCTGCGCGCAGGTGAGCCCGGTCGCGCGTGGCCGCACGCAACAATGTCGCCGATCTCGCCAGGCACACCGACGGCGGTCGGCGCATACACGATGTCAGAAAGTCGTTGCGTAAGACCCGCGCTTGCTGCGCTGCCGGTGTCGCTCGCCGTGGCGACGGCCGGTGGAAGGCCACCAGCGCGGGGCAATAACACAGCTGCCATCCCGCGACGGCTAAATCCAGCGCAAGCAATTGTTCTTCGCCGCGGAAGTGCAGCACACAACTGAAGCCGCCCACCGACTCGAACGCCGCCTTGCGCACCACCGCTGCACACGACTGAAAACCCAGCACCGCCGGCCCGGGCAGGTCAGGCAGCCGGCCCAGTGGGCTGTTGGCCAGTTCGTCGCTGAAGGCGTCCGTGCGGCCACCCGGCTCCACTACCGTGCGCGCGGCTAACACCGCCAGGGTCGGGTGCCGGTCGAATTCGGTCTCGGCGATCGCCGTCGCATCGGGCTGCCACCACGAGTCGTCGTCGCAGAACGCGACATACGGTGTCAGGCATTCCGCGACACCGACATTGCGTGCCACCGCCCCCTGATTGCTGCTCAAGGCGATCAGCTGCACCCGGTATCCCTCCGGATGGTGACGCGAGACCTCAGTGGTGACGTCACGGCTGTCGTCGTGAGAACCATTGTCTACGACGATGATCGGGCATTCCGTAGTGTCCAGCAGACGGCCCAGCGTTTCGGCGAGATCGGCGGCGCGGTCCATGGTCGCGATGACGAACGAGGTACGCGGCGGCGGCTGCTCCATGCCGGGGAGCTACCCGACGGCGAGGGCGCGAAAACGCGTTTGCCGCAGGGGGATGTGGGTATCCGCGTGAGGTGCGTCAGCTCAACCGTGTCCTGGTCACGGGTGGAGCCGGATTCATCGGCACCCACTTGTGTCAGCGTCTGCTGGCCGCGGGCGCGCGCGTGGTGTGCGTCGATGACCTGTCCACCAGCTCGGCCGCCAATGTCGGCGACCTGCAAGACTGGGACGGGCTGGACTTCGTCGAGCACGACATCACCGAGGCACCCGGCGATTCCCTTCTCTGGGGCCCGTTCGATGCTGTGTTCCACCTGGCTTCACCGGCGTCGCCGCCGGATTACCTGCGGTTGCCGGTACAGACCCTTCGAGTCGGGTCGCACGGCACGTCGGTGGCCCTCGACATCGCTGGGCGGTGCGGAGCCCGATTCGTGTTGGCGTCGACCAGCGAAGTCTACGGCGATCCGCTCGCGCACCCGCAGCCTGAAACATATTGGGGCAACGTCAATCCGATCGGACCGCGCAGTGTCTACGACGAGGCGA